>NZ_JBFTMA010001044.1:0-1044 GCF_056396725.1 Bacillus sp. 05T31 | reverse complement strand
GCTTAGTGCCTGGAATAACGCTTGAATTGCCAGGTAGGAATGTATTCGACAATTCAAGCGGTTCAATAATCCGATTTTCAATCTCTTCCGCATAACTGTTTCCGGTTACTTTTTCAATAAGGATACCCAGTAATACGTATCCTGTGTTTGAATAAGACCAGCCCTTTCCTGGGGCAAAGTCTGGGGGCATCGAAAGTCCAATCTTCACTAGCTCTTCAGCGGTATACAATCTTTTTGTATGCGTAAAATCAGCTTCTTTTGACCTTGAGTATTCAGCGATACCACTTGTATGGTTCAACATCTGACGGATAGTAATCTGTTTAGCATCATATCCATTTCCTTGAATGACACCAGGCAACCATTTTTCGATGGAGTCGTCTAGATTCAGGCGGTTCTCTCCAGCTAATTGAAGTAAAACCGTTGCCGTGAACGTCTTCGTCACACTGCCAATGCGAAAGCGAAAATCTGTTTTCATTGGTTKCTTGSTWCTCAGATCCGCTAYCCCAGCGGCATAACYCCACGTTTTTCCACCCTCGGAAGTTTTAGCAAGTATCCCCGGGTATCCAAGTTGCAATGTATCCCGCATTGCTTGCTTAACGGAAGTACGATCTCTTTGAGTRYTTGTTTGTAACGAACTAGATACATTTTGAGTGGGCTCTGCTTTTACAATTGARGTTGGCGTTGTGTATAACAGGGCACTTCCAGCTATTAAAAGGGCAAGACTTGCAAATTTAATTTGGCTACGTGTTTTCATAAGGCGTTCCTCTCCTCTATTCATATTGTATAGGTGGTTGCTTGCTGTTTCGTACTMACCACACAGCTATCATCTCYACCRATGAYAAARRGTCAACATTGAATTCGTAATCATCTTCATAATKATTATTTTTACAARCWCCATTCGGTCCTAGGTAAACCCCTCTTTTCCCACATATATGTTAACCCCAAAAATTACTTCTTTTCCTTGAAACACTCTTGTTACTGGTTTGTTTTTCATATATAAGTCATATCTGTTCCGCCTTTCACGCCTGTTCCGCCTTTCACGCC
>NZ_JBFTMA010001043.1:0-1047 GCF_056396725.1 Bacillus sp. 05T31 | reverse complement strand
CGTAATTGATAGAGTTCTGTAAGATCACGAGAATAACTAATCACTCTTCTTAAATTTCCCTCATCATCAAAAACAGGCCTTGTACGAACATGCAAATACTCTCCTGATTTCGTTGTTTGAACAAGTTCAACTGGCCTTTTCTTTTCAATTACTTCTAACGTTGCAGACGGATAAAAAATCCCTTCTTTTTGTAGTTCTTTTACATGCTTTCCTACTAATTCCTTAGCAGAGAGCTGGTAATGTCTTTCACACATGCTATTTACACGTACAACGATTCCCTTATCATCCGTAACAAAAATTTCGTCAAATGCATATTCAAATACATCTTGTAAATCCATCAACACTCGTTCCTTTTCTGCAACCATCCTAGCCACCCCTTACTTTAAATCCATCGATTCACTTCACTACCTTTATTATAAAGTGAATTTTCTGCATTTTATATAGAGTAAGCTAGAATGTTTTCAATTTGTTATTTATACAAATCTATTTATATTTTTCAACACATAATTCGCTGCCTTGAAAAATACAGAATACCATCGCAACCACACCCTCACTTTGTTTTAGCTTGGCATGGGGCAGGAAAAGGGGCTGATCGATTCTATGTATGACCAGATGCTCTCTTCCGCCTAAAAAGAAAAGCTTTATGCCCTTTTTTAAGTTATCCCAATTCTTTAAACACGAGCGATATTTGCTTGCTCATAACAAGCTTGCAATGATTCTTCAATTATTGTTAAACCTTCCTCAAGTTGCTCATCTGTAATCACTAATGGCATTAAAACACGAATAACATTTCCATATGTTCCTGCTGATAGTAGAAGTAATCCATGCTTATTTGCTTCTGCACATAAATTAGACGCTAGTGTTTTATCAGGCGCTTTCGTCTTGCGATCTTGAACGAGCTCGAATGCACACATTGCCCCTAAGCCGCGCACATCACCGATGCAATTRTATTTGTTTTTCATCTCTTGGAATCGGTTCATTACGACTTTCCCTACTTCTATCGCTCTATCATTTAATTTCTCTTTTTCTATTACATCAAGCACAGCT
>NZ_JBFTMA010001042.1:0-1048 GCF_056396725.1 Bacillus sp. 05T31 | reverse complement strand
GTTGTACACAACTAGCACAACTTACTTTACCGACACCAGTTACAACTGAAATAACTTCTAATTCATTAATAGAATGAAAATGAAATTCCCAAGCTGCTATTTTTTCTACACGCTCACTTGGATAATGTTGATGCAAATACGTAAGCTCYGGTTCCCATGCAGATACAATTGCGATCCTTTTCATTACACACTTCACTTCCTCCTATTTTCATGTAAATAAGTCATCTATACTCTCTCGTTCATATTCTGGTATCCACTCTTTATACTTCTCATATAAATCCCGTATCTTTTCTTTATTCTTCGCAATTACTTCACATCCTCTATCACCATAAATAAACATGATGATATCCTTTGTTACATTTATAAAAAATACATCTGGATATGAAATTTCTTTTTTTCGCCCTAGACGTGGACGTAGGTCAGGGAAATCTTCATGATTAGCTGCTTGAATAAGCGGTTCATATTTAATATCTTCAGCAAGACATTTTAAAGAAAATTGATATGTACAATATAAGTCAGCTTCTTCATCTTCAAATAGAAAAGGTAATGTTTCTTGTCTAATATGAAACTTTAAACCGCTCTTTTTAATAAATCTATTGTATACATTTATTTTCTGCRSATTTTTTATATTTTCCTGTTTAAATCGATAAACATTTGTGAYTAAAAAGACGGTATCTTCTTTTGAAAATATATCTTTAAATAGAYTTTTATTATACCTATATAGTTGTGTGAAATATTCCATATTATACGTGTTACCATCTTCTTTGAATTGATATTTATCTTTCCCAAAATCAAAATGAAGATGATTTTCCCACTGAGAGTATATGTACGGTACTAACGTAACTCCTGGAAATGTTTGATTCATATATTCTTTAAATTGCATTTTCATACCCTTTCTACTCTACAATTTCTTTTAAATGCCAATATGCTTCTTCTAGCCACGGATGTATGACTTTTAATGTATCTTTTCTTTCCCACAAATATGAAATATATACAAAAGCAGCATGTTCCAAAGATTTTTCCAATCCTTTTTTTACCTCAATTAAAT
>NZ_JBFTMA010001041.1:0-1051 GCF_056396725.1 Bacillus sp. 05T31 | reverse complement strand
ATATAACTCTTCGGCAAATAAAGACAGCTCTTGTTTTTGATGCATATTCATAAAAAGCACGTCACCCTTTCTCATTAACATAAGAGAATAGTAACGTGCTTTTAATTTTAAGAATAGTCTAAATCCTTAAGTTGATGGATGTGTGGCGGTACCCCTTATTAAAATTAAAGTGGTTCAAGTTGGAGGAAGACACCTTAGGGTGTCTTTTTTATATAATTTACATTAAATTAATTAAACTTTATAAATAGATGTAGTAAAGTGAAATTGGGTGGGAACTCAGATATATTTGTGCTGTAAGAAAAGTATTATGTAGATCGGGAGGGGCACTTCGAAATGTGTGCCTTTTTCTGTGTTTGTACAAAGAAAGCTACATTAGGAGACACAATTAATTAATAAACAATAGGCTAATTTGAATATTATTGGGGGATTTAGTGATGAGTCATGAAATTATTGAAAAGATTGATACAGCCATAAAAAAGGTATGGACAGAAGATTTGAAAATTGATTATGCTAACTACTTTCTTCTAAAAGAGGATTCATTAAAAAATGCTTTTTACTTTCATTTAAGAAACAGACTAGGAGAAGACTTTCTAAACAATCATAATTTACGAATATTTACAGAGTACTTTATTAATGGCGAAAGAATTGACTTAGCTATTGTTGAAATTGATTCAATAGCTGTTGAAGACTATAATTTAAGCGATTGTATAATTAGAGTATTAGCAGCAGTAGAAATGAAATATAAAGGTTCTTCTGTAAGTGACGATGTGTTCTACGGAGATGTTAACAAAATACTATCTTTTATTAACAGTTGGGGAAATGAAACTAAACACTATTTAGCTTTCATTCAAGAAAAGTATTTTAAAACAGGAGATGTTGTAAATTGGTTAGAAGATGAACAAGCAAGCAAAGTGAAAGGAAAAGTAACTGAGTTATATGCCTATTGGGACCAAGAGAGTGATGAAACTGTTTGGAGTGTTATAGATTATTAAATATTTCTTTATAAACAAACGATAAAAGAGTATCAAGTTGAAGGAAGGCACCTTAGGGT
>NZ_JBFTMA010001040.1:0-1051 GCF_056396725.1 Bacillus sp. 05T31 | reverse complement strand
CCTTGAACTTTATATATATTTTCGTTATATGGAAGAAGCACTCTTACCTTTGTTCCTCTAATATACTCTTTCGGACATTGGAGAATGTTCTCTAATTTAACTTCTCCCCCTATCCTATAATCATCTTYTAAATTTCTAAAACGTTTAATCCACTTTATTCCTTTTWCAGCTTGTTGYACTTTTAACTTTAYAAAYCTTTGCTKTTTMTTATTTRATTCAAATTCAGGAGTTGAAATCAGTATTTGGCTCCGCTTTCGCCCTAAAAGTATAGGGATATCTTTATGATTATATTGTTGATAAAACCTCCTAATCCCTACAGATACTTTTAATAGCGGAATATTCTCACCTCCACGAGTTACGTATTCAAACCGATATACATAAGAGAAATAATCATGTGTTTCTTCATCTTTAATTGGCTCAGACATCGCTTCAGAAACATGTTGTGATCGCAGTGGTGAAAAATATATTTCTTCCTCATTTTTATTTTCCATACGTAAAGGCTGTTCGCAAAAAATATGAGTAATTAGAGCTGGTACCCATTTAGAAAASGTTTTTTTATCATGTAATRCTGGTAAATTACTAATTAAATCATRCTGCCATTCTAAATGTGGTGGATCTATTAATTTATTMGGTTTCCAATCRYGAATAACCTCATACCAGCTTTGGAAAATATAGTCTAACTGTTCTTGTTTCATTGGTTCTTTTGCTACAATCCAGGGCGTATCTTCCTTTAATATATATGGATTATGCTGAATGAATAATATATCAGAAAACATTTCATACAATCTTTCATTTACAAGTTTTAATTTGCTCGTTAATAAAAATGTTCTATAATGTATCTCTACAATCTCAAGCCATTCAATAGGAAAATAAATATACGATACTTTCTCATTATAGAGGGGTTCTACTATATTTTTAAATGCTAATAACTGTAATTTTTCCATATTATTAATACTTCCTCTCTTAATTTATATTGATCATGAGAAATGCTAATAACTGTAATTTTTCCATATTATTAATACTTCCTCTCTTAATTTATATTGATCATGAG
>NZ_JBFTMA010001039.1:0-1054 GCF_056396725.1 Bacillus sp. 05T31 | reverse complement strand
ATATAGTACTCCGCCTTTGAAGCAAACATATTAATCCTTACTTTTTTCCAATACTTTTCTATTAATATTAAAAGTACAATTTTCGTTTGTTGGCCCGCAGGTAGCGTGTAATATTCATTAATAATTTGATTCACAATCATTTGCGCTATTTGTTGCCATTCAAATGAAGAAGGTTCTCTTCTTTTTATATGACGGAAATAAAATTTATGCGGACAACGCATAAAATCATACAAATGGTAATCTGTCATCGTTTTGATTGAGATTTTCTCATGCAATTGCTCTTCATCTCCCTTCTGCCATTAAGAAAGGTGTTTTACGAATTCAGCTCCAAACTGTAAACATTTTTCTACATCTTCATCTTCTGGCGTTAATTCTACTTTCAATCCTTCTAACACAACTGCTGCCCCGCGCTCCTGCAGCTTTTCTATTAAAATATCAACCGCTACCCCGTATTTCGGATAAGCCGAATCACAAGAACCGAATGCAGCTGCTTTTTTACCAGTTAAGTTAATAGAATCCATTGCATCATAAAAATCTAAAAAATCATCAGGAAGATCACCATCTCCCCAAGTATAAGCACCTAAAATAATCCCGTCATATTGCTCTAATATAGAAGCTTCTGGTGTATCCATAATATCAATTACTTCAATCTCATTTTCTGTTTCACGAATCGCACCCGCAATATGGTCAGCCATTTCCTCTGTATTTCCACTCATACTTGCAAAAATCATTACTAACTTACTCAACTGAACCTCTCCTTTTACCTTGTATCTCTTTTTCTGTTTGAAGTGTACTCTTCTCACCTACATATTCAGAACGAATTACATTTCGTTGCCATTCAATATGCTTATCAACATCTTTATTTTTTAATTCCCTTCGTAAAAGGTGAAATGTTTTTCTCATTAAGGTTCCTCATCTGTTTCATTGATAATAATTATCAACTTCAATTATACCATTAGATTAATTGAAATTGATTATCAAAGTCAATAATTATTTTTTAAAAAATAGTTAAAATGTACAAGCTTGTCCGTTAGCTATTCATATACTATAAATG
>NZ_JBFTMA010001038.1:0-1056 GCF_056396725.1 Bacillus sp. 05T31 | reverse complement strand
CTATATATAAGCGTTCTTTAGAAGAAAATAATGAAGATGTATATTCTCATTTCGGTTTAATTCAAGTTTATATGGCAAAGGAACAATATAAGGATGCAAAAAACTATATTGTCAGTATTAATAAGCAATTTGAAGACAATCAAGATTTCMTTATGAATGCTGGTATGGTGTTATGGGATGCTGAAATGGCATTAGGCGAGGATGAAAAAGAGTTAAAACTTGCACTTTCTAAATTAGAGAACGGTATACGAAGCGTATACGCTAATATAGCGAGCGTGTTGGAKGAGTATGTAAATCGAATAAAAGACACAGCTTTTGTGCAACGAGGCATAGCATTTTTAAGAACGTTAGAAAAAGAAAAAGAGGATGTAATTGAATACGGTTGTTACGCAGGTGTTTTATATGAATCTATTRGACAGTATGATCAGGCGATAAAACGGTATAATGATGCACTTAAGAAAAAACAAGATTCATTGCCGTATTTYCGWATCGGTGAAACATTCATGGCGTTAGGGCAATTTCAAGAAGCAAAGCATGCGTATGAAACATGTTTAGAAATGGATAAGAACTTCTTAGGTGTACATTTGCAGCTTGCTGAAATATACGAAAAAGAAGAGAATCGTTCCAAAGAACAAAAGCATATGGTCCAGGCGATGAAAGAAGAACCAATGCATATAAATATGGAATATTTAGCGCAGCTTTCAGTAGAAATGAATCTTCAGGAAGAATTGCTAGTTGAACTAGAGAAATTGGAGGAAGAAGTTCCTGAAACATGGCGTTTAGATGCGATTGCATACGTGTTTGGCGCGATGAATGACATAGATAAAGAAAAAGAATATATCGAATGCGCAATGAAAATAGATGAAGCGCATGTGGAAGTACTATATCATTATGCGAAATTGCTAGTTAAAAAGCAGAGTGCAGAAGCAATCGAAGTTGCGCTGAAAGTAATGCATAAAGATTTGGAAAGTGAACGTATTTTTGGTGTGTACGTAAAAGCAATGGAGCAACATAAAAAATTATCCCAAATACGAGACGTACTTCATACGTTAAAGG
>NZ_JBFTMA010001037.1:0-1060 GCF_056396725.1 Bacillus sp. 05T31 | reverse complement strand
TCTTTGAACCAATTCGCTTTGTTAATCGATCAACTTTTACGATCGCTTGCTCATTTATCATTCCATACAACCTTTCTTCTTAACTCTTTTTTTCAGTTCTTCCCACTGTATCATGATTAATAACATGTGTAAAATGAAGAAAAAGCCATGATTTCTCATGCCTTTCTCCTCGTTTCATATGACTTTTCACCCTTTAACCTTTGTGTAAACCTACAACATTGCCACATTGATATTATAATGACAGTTATCATAACAACTGCTGTTATCACTACCGCATACATCGTAATCGGTGCATTGGTTATCCCTTGGATTCCTACTGCTTTCATAAAAATAATAATAAATAATTTCAAAAATAACATACCATGAATTAATCCGAAAACAAAAGCTCCTCCGTAAGTTAATAATTGCTCCTGACATAATAAACATAACATTTCTTTTCTTGTCATCTTCATTACTTCATACGATTTAAACTCCTCTCTTCTTACCTGTAAAAGAGAGGTTGTCATTTTATATGTAACGAAAATACACACAAAAACTATAAATAGAAACATAGCATAAAACCACTTTACAAATATAGGTGTATATTCCGCTTTACTTATTATAGCTTCATTGAATCGGAATGATATCATAAAAAAACAAATCATTGTATTCATAGCAATCCACATAAATTGTTTTAACCTTTTGGTAGCAAATATTTGTATATTTTTTCTCGCTAACCGAAATAAAGACATAATTTCCCCCTACCTTACTTCATAACATACGCATTCTATACTACTAGTGTATAAGAATATGACATTTTAAACATCGCACTTCAATCGGAATCTTTACTAAGCCTTTAGTCCTAGAAACCAAGCATATTTACCTCTTTAGCATTGAACAAAAAAACAAAAAACGGAAATGCACTTTAGTTACATTTCCGTTTTTTGTTTAACGAGGTGAATCTTTATATAACTTAATTATCATGACTACCTTGTAACTTCATCAACTATTCAGCCTTCGCATCTTCCACTTCAATCCTTTTTTTCTCTCTTGCAATTTTCAAAAACTCTAACAACTCTGG
>NZ_JBFTMA010001036.1:0-1060 GCF_056396725.1 Bacillus sp. 05T31 | reverse complement strand
GCTTTCCCTATATGCAACATATTAAGGAAAACACTAATTAAAGAAAAGCTCAAAGCAAATAGTATCGTTTTCTTCCAACTCAGTTTATAAAAAAGAAGGAATAACAACGGAAACACAATAGATATACGCATTTCTTGAGCCAATGACCAGATAACTGGATTATAATTTTCCGTAAAAAAGTTATTAAGAAGCACAAAATGGTTTATAATATCTATTTTTGTTATAGACCCTTGCCACCTATCATAGAACCAATCCCGTAGTCCAGCCACTTCATACGGCGAGAACAAAATAAATAAAGCAAAGGTAATGATTATCCAAAAATAATAAGGAATATAGATTCGTACAAATCGCTTAATTAAATATCCCCAATAATTTGTTTTTGAATGATAAAGTGCCATAGATAACACAAAACCACTGAGTACATAAAAAACGATTACAGCTTCCCCGCCAGCCCATAAAAACCTAAGCGGAGAAAATTTAATAGAATTAGGCAACGATGGTAGCATTAAACAAAAATGTCCAAATACCACTGTMAGTGCCGCTAACCCTCGTATGGAATCTAATTCTTTTATTCTCTTACTCATAAAATGTTCTCCTTGTAAATTGTAGATTTTGCTGTTAATAAAGGCCACTATACTATTGTAGTGGGAKAATTATACATATTGTTTCTTTAAATTCCTAATATAAGCAGTACAAAGTCAATCTATGTATCTGTTTTAGGAAACTTTCGTATTTAGGCATAAGTTATATAATAATAGAAAGAAAAAAGAAATTTCATTCTATAAAATCATATTGTCGTTTAGAAAACATTTTAAAACTGTTTTCTAAACCCTCGTTATAGTCTGTCTGCTTATTTGTCCATTGAACACCCTTATTCCCAGGCCACCCTGAGGTATTAGCAACATATTTTAATAGCTCTGGTCCTTTTAAATTTTGCTGTAAACCACGGTTATATGCATTTATCATATTAGATATTGCAATTCGAGTATTGGTTTCTGCATTTTTCAAATCTTCGTTCGTTAAATCTTTAGGTGCTAGTCCACCTCGATGAAGCTGAAAC
>NZ_JBFTMA010001035.1:0-1061 GCF_056396725.1 Bacillus sp. 05T31 | reverse complement strand
CCATTACACCGTGCAGAAGTGAATATTTTACTTTTAGAAACGAGTGAGCTAGTTTGGAAGGAAATGAATGCTGCGCGTAAGAAACGAATCATTCACCGCGGAGCAGACCTTATGGGAGCAAATCTGAAAAAGAAAAATTTACAGGGAGCGAATTTAAGAGGAGCTTATTTAATTGCGGCTAACTTAAATGGTGCAGACTTACGAGGAGCAGACCTTATCGGAGCAGACTTGCGGGATGCAGATATTCGCGGAGCAGATTTTACAAATAGTATTTTTCTTACGCAAGTTCAAATTAATGCGGCGAAAGGGGATAAACATACGAAATTGCCGAAATTGTTGTCTCGTCCATCGCATTGGAGTGCGTAAAGAGTATGGGGTGATTTAGTTTGGATATATTTCAGTATTTAGAAGAGATGCAAGAGGATGTCTTTTCGTTAGCAGTAGAGCAAATAGAAGGGAAGTATTATGATATTTGTAGTACGTTAGTATCAAGTGCGCATGCCGAGCGGATTAAATTGATTCCATTAGATTCATACAAGGAAAGTATGAGGATAGGTTTGAAAGAAGCGTTAGAAATTGCTGAAAGTGAAGAAGCAAAGGCGATTTATTTTGAGTATGACCTTGATAACGAATGGGATAGTCATTTTTATATTTGTGAAGAGTATTTTTCGCTGGAAGAAGAGGATGATGATTGGGCTTCTGAATGGACATATGATATTGAGGGACCGAAGTCTATAGAATTAGCAGATATGTATACTGAAAATGGCTTTGATACAAATGAAAAAGCAATTGGTATAACTTTGTATTTAATTGCTAGAACGGTACGTGGTTTTATGAGTGTATGTAGTGAGGTACAAAGTAATATACCAATTTGCATTGGTTTTCACGATCAAGACCCAATTATACGAACAGGCAGAGATTAACTCTCTGCCTGTTTTTTCTTTTCAAATGTAGTAATTAAAACGCTGCATATAATGAGAATACCACCAATAAAAAAGTTGCTGCTTAATGTTTCATTTAATAACAACCAGCCAAGTATCGATCCAACGATAGGTTGGAAG
>NZ_JBFTMA010001034.1:0-1064 GCF_056396725.1 Bacillus sp. 05T31 | reverse complement strand
TCGTTTCACCGCTTGGATTTTTTCTTTTGAAGAAAATTTAGCCATAAAAAATGCACCTCCAATTGTTAGACCGTGTCTAACAATTGGGGTGCACTTCAATCTTTTGAAGAGACTTTTCTAGGTTTTTAGATACATTGACTGTTGATAAGTGATGTTATGTAAACTTTATGTGTACAAATATAAACATTGTATTTGTGTTTCAGTTTTGGTTTTTCCTTTATATGGATTAATGACGTGTTAATATAAGTTTATTAAAATATGTCAAGAGTAACAAAATTATTAATCAAAATCGTAAGGAAATTGTTTACAAGATATTATTTAAATTCTTATATAAAGTTAACTAATATTTCTAGAGAAAGCATAGATAAGTGGTTATTGCCTGTGATGGCTGCAAGACTGATTGAAGGTATACCGGAACCTGAAAAACAGTTTCTTTTGAGGGAAATAAAACAAAATCTACAAAATTTTTATGAAGAAATTTCGTTTAAGAAACAACTTAATCATTTTTTTAGAAACCTTATTTGACACTCCCACCCCTAAAGGGGCAAGCTGACTAGCGTCAGTGGGATTCTTGCTACCAAAGACGAAGTCCATTTCTGGTATCGCTGACGTGCAAGATTGCGGTGTGCCATCACCACTCTCACGACAGACCGTATAGGTTCGTGAGCTACGGTACTATGACCATACCGTACAGATAGTTTCGTGTTCACATGTTTTAGCGTCTTATTCTTGACGACACATATCATTTTACCGATAGCGTGAATTAGTCTATCGAACTCCATATGATATCTTGTTTTCAAGGAACACATAGGCGTTTTAAAGACTTGTACTTGTCTGTAGTTAAAGTATATCCAAAAAACAAATGTTTTTCTATGAAAAAGCGATACTTTCATCCCATGCCTAAAGGCGGACTAAAGTCCGATATGGGCTTTCACGCATCGCGAAATCTGTAACTTTCGATTAAAATCGCAAAGTAAATTCTTCAAATTATATAAAATAAGTAAACGGGTTACCATCGCAAAGTAAATTCTTCAAATTATATAAAATAAGTAAACGGGTTACCA
>NZ_JBFTMA010001033.1:0-1064 GCF_056396725.1 Bacillus sp. 05T31 | reverse complement strand
AACATTTCTTTTTCGCCAGCATTCTCATGTTCCCAAAATACCACAACAGGGTTATTTTTGGCATTTTTATAGTCAAAACATATTAAATTTCCTGCTGGGTCAAAAGCAAAAGGAACTAACTCTTTAGGTATAGTAGTGGCATAAGTACGATATACTTTAACAATATATTCGCTACTATCCGTATCATAAGAGAGCAATGTCCCAAACACTCTTGTTACTCCATCCACCTCAAACTTATATGGTAATACCGCTGAACCATTATTAGTAATAGCACACTCTACATAATCACTTGGAAATATAAAATCTATCTGCTTACCCACTTCATATATATATTCTGCTGAAACCGGCTCATCTGGTACTGGCCATGTTAAATCTTTTCTCATCTAATTACGGCCTCCCCATACGATAAAAAAGCACTCGTTGCCTTTATTCAACAATCAAGTGCTTTAAGTTCATCTATTTGTAAGTTTTATAGTAATAGTATGACACCTTTTATATGTCGTGACAACTACTACGTTAAAACTTATGAGTTTGTACGAGTTCGTTAGTTTTACGTCCATTCCATGTATTTATATTCATCACCCAATAAAATGTCATCTCGCCTAAGCTCGTACCTCGTTTTCTTATTCTATCATTGCACATAGTACTCTATGATGGTACAACCATCATRGAGTAYMTAYTTTCAAAMACCCTWTTATTTTTTCTATCYACTTCACAYAWACTTTATTTTTTATTCCTATATACTTATGCGTATTTAAATTTAGCACCACGAACTTTATCATATCCGTACATAAAATATAATTTAGTATAGTAAGCTTTATAAAATCACTATAACTAAACTCATTTATTTACTGTAATGAGTTTTTAATGTTTATTTATATTTTAGGAATATCAATTATATTTCCTGGTGACTCATTAATAAGAATATCTGAAATATTTGGGTTCCTTTTTTTTAACTTGAATATTTGAATTTTTGTTAATTCAGGGCTAAATGATATATTTTGTGTTTTAAACTCCAAATTCATAATTTTATTTTGAAGTTTTAATATAAAAACCTTCCATTC
>NZ_JBFTMA010001032.1:0-1067 GCF_056396725.1 Bacillus sp. 05T31 | reverse complement strand
GTACCATCCCATATCAACCAATCTAAGGTTTTAAAGTAAGCCCTAAATGAAGATTTTTCTTTCTCTGTAGTTAGTTATTTTGAGAATTCAGCTCTTTTTTCTTTTTGGGGTGTTTATTTTTCTAAAGTTGATGGATATGGTGAGCCCTCATAGATAAAGATAAGTGATAGCATATATTCTTTTAGTTGTATTTGGCTTATAAAAATTTTCATTTAAATAAACGATGGCATAAAAGCGTCCAAATAGGATGCTTTTTTCTTTGTTGTATAAAAAAATACACAATAAGCATAGGTATGGGCATAGTTATATTGATTGTGTAATTAATTCTAAATGTTTAAATAAATGTTTGATTATATATTTATAAAATATTTCAATATTGGGATAACACGCCATCGCCATGTGAAGTGCCGGTCTGCTAGATCCTCTGGATCTCAAAAACTTTTCCATGCTTTACGTACGATAAGAGGAATCGAAACCATTCATRCCCTATACAAACAAAGGCGRAGTCTTCAAAYAGACTCCGCCTTTTCAGCCTACAATGAACTAAAACAATTACTAACCACGGCCTAAATGGTTTGCCGCATTTATATACATAAAATAAAAGTAATAGATGTATGAAAGAATTTTTATACTTATGAAAGACTTTTGTAACACTTTTGAGAGAGAAATGAAAGATGTATTAGATATGATGAAGTTGTTCTTAATAGTAGGTGTTCTAACTCACCTGAAAATCAAGGAGGAAAAATAACAATGAAGAAATTGAAGCCAGCACTTAGTGTATTAGGTAGTGTATCGATGGCACTGACTTTAGCATCCCCTGCTTTAGCAGATATAAAACAGCCGAATGCAGGAAGCACAATTGAAATGTTCAAAGAGGATGCAAATGCAAAAGAAGGAAAAGATCTTATCTATGGAACTGATGGAAAAAAGGGAAAGATGTCTACTGAAAAAATTGAAATACAAAATAACGATTGGGATCAAGATGGTATTTCTAACGACTTAGAAATAAAAGGCTATAAAATTGAGTTCAATCGACAAACCGGGAAAAATGAAGCACAGGCATGGGA
>NZ_JBFTMA010001031.1:0-1069 GCF_056396725.1 Bacillus sp. 05T31 | reverse complement strand
GTTTGGCATTGCGCAAATTGTAGTAAATCCACCTTTTGCTGCTGCAAGTGTTCCTGTTTCAATTGTTTCTTTATGTTCACCACCTGGTTCACGAAGATGAACGTGTACATCTACTAATCCAGGTGCGATTAACTTTCCATTTACATCGATTACTTCAGCATTATCTGCCGTAATATTTTCTGCTACCTTCGCAATTTTACCGTCTTGTACGAGAAGATCTGTTGCTACAATTGTTCCTTCTGCATTCATATAACGACCATTTTTAAACAAATAATTCATGTTTCATTCCTCCTAATACATTTGGTAATGCGCGTTTTAGTACAGCCATTCTTACGTAGACCCCGTTTTCCATTTGCTTGAATATGCGTGAGCGTTCACACTCGACAAGTTCACTCGCAATTTCAACATCACGGTTTACAGGGGCTGGATGCATAATAATGCTTCCTTCTTTCATACGTTTTTCTCTTTCAACTGTTAACCCATGTTGCTCGTGATACTCTTTCATAATGTCTGTTTCATAATGGTCATGACGCTCATGTTGTACACGAAGTAACATCATCACATCCACTTCTGGAACAAGTTCATCTAAACTCTTGTACGTTCCAAATGTGTTCTCTTCATCTTTCCACTCTTCTGGGCTTGCAAAGTAAATTGTCGCGCCCAGTTTCGTTAATGCTTCTGCATTAGAACGTGCTACTCGGCTATGACGAACATCCCCAACTATTGCAATCTTCAAACCTTCAAATCTTCCAAACTCTTGTTTAATTGTTAGAAGATCGAGTAGACATTGCGTTGGATGATTTCCACATCCATCTCCAGCGTTCAAGATTGGGATATTCACCTGATCTTTTAATTCATCGAAGTAACGATCTTGCTCATGACGGATGACTACCGCTTTTGTTCCGATTGATTCTAGTGTTCTTATCGTATCGTATAAAGTTTCTCCTTTTTGTACGCTAGATGCATCTGCGGAAAAGTCTAATACTTCAAGTCCTAATCTCTTCTCAGCAACTTCAAAGCTAAATCTCGTCCTCGTACTATTCTCAAAGAACAAGTTCGCAACAAATGT
>NZ_JBFTMA010001030.1:0-1069 GCF_056396725.1 Bacillus sp. 05T31 | reverse complement strand
CCTTTATCGTCGCCGTGACCTAATAAATCATAAGTTATAATGTTGTAGGAGGCAGAAAATCGTTTATGCTCTTTTTTGAAGGCGCGGCGATTTCCAACTAATCCATGAATAAAAATGATTGTTTCCTTTTCGGAATGTTTATTTGTTTGCAAAAAGGATACTCCTTTCAATGCTGGAGATTTATATAGTGTTTTAAATTAGCTAATTGATAAAATTAGTTATATATTTTCTATGCGTAGTCTATAATTTACATAGAATAATAATAAGTACCAGGTAATAATATCAGATATTTATACTTGTTGTAAAGATGAGTTTATATGTATATTTTGTAAAATTAGAAAAAAGTGTGTTTACATTCAGTTTACATTTATAGCGTAKTCTAGTTTTAGAAAGAATAGTTTTGTTTATAACGAGGAGATGAACGACAATGGAAGTTAGAAATACAGAAAAGAAAAAAGGGAATTGGAGGCAGTTTTTACGTCTCATTCAAGATACAAATCCACYGAAAGGCATTCTTATTTTTGCATTAATAATGAGCTTACTTTCTACTGGAGCGAGTTTGTTTATTCCAATGCTGACAAAAGGKTTAGTTGATAATTTTTCACTTTCTTCAATTAGTACGGGACAAATTGTTGGATTAATTGCATTCTTTATTATTCAAACAATTGCTGCGGGATTGTCTATTTATTTACTGAATTATATTGGACAAAAAATTGTGGCTGGACTTAGGGAACGATTGTGGAAAAAGGTACTTATTTTACCAGTGTCTTATTATGATCAAAACAGAACGGGAGATACAATTAGTCGTATGACAAATGATACAGGTGTTGTTAAAACATTAATTTCTGAGCATTTGTCAAACTTATTAACAGGCGGTATTTCAATTATTGGGTCATTAATTGTATTATTTGTTTTAGACTGGAAAATGACAATTTTACTTTTAACGGTTATTCCATTATCGGTACTAATTTTAGTTCCACTTGGACGGAAAATGTATAAGATTTCAAAAGCACTTCAAGATGAAACGGCTTCTTTTACTAGTGTATTAACACAAGTACTATCAGAAATT
>NZ_JBFTMA010001029.1:0-1517 GCF_056396725.1 Bacillus sp. 05T31 | reverse complement strand
CATTGTAGCAGACGAGAGTGTTAAATCTAATCAAACACCTATTTTTTATCCTTTACCAAAAGAAGAGATAGCAGAAGCAGAAGATTTGTTGAAAATGCAATTCCCMAAAGAACTAAAACGTTTCTATGAGGAAATTGGCTATGGATTTTTAAAGACTAATAAGACTCTTATTAACAGATTCATGGACCCATTTTCTGTTGCAGATTTTCGTTTAAGACAAGATATTTATGAATATAATCCTAATTTCGACGATGTCGATGATGAAGAATCACTAGTATTTTTTGAAGTATCAGAGATTAGCTTTTTAACAATTAAATTTAAGCAGGAAAATGAATTAGGTCAATGTCCTATATATTATGGTTCAACGGAAATAGCGGATTCTTTAGAAGAATTTTTAATAAAAATGGATGRAAATCCTGACTATTATATTTAATCTTTTTAAGACTTGCTKTAAGGTGTAGSATTTGAAAAATATCTAATCATGAGTAAAAAAGCTTATGTATAACTTGCATAAGCTTTTATAATGTCCATTACCTTTTTTTATTGAAGGTACTTTGAATAGATGGTACAATCAAATTTAGATAAGCGATAAATTTTGCACTTCTAACCAATAAATAGAAGCATTTAATGATAGTTATGAAATATACAATGCCTTGATATAGCGGCGGTTATACTGTATCTATGTCAAAAGCAAAACCTACGAATTCCGAGTTCATCGCAATGGTTGCGGATAAGCTAAGACTTGAACATAAGGCTAGCTGAGAGGAAAAGTAGTAAGGGATTTATGTTTTAGTAGAGCTTAATAATTCTTGAAATTTATACTCGATATCAATTTTAAAACCAATAAACTTTTATTTAAAGACCAATGAATTTTAGAATTCGTTGGTCTTTTTATTTTGTTGAGAAAAAGAGGGAGAATAGTAGCAGCTATGGGAGTYCTTGCTGTTGCAGTTACATTTGGAATGTTAGAGCTTGCCGATAATCCAGTAGATAAAGAAGTGAGTGCTCAAATAGATAAAAAAGAAGACCCAACGATAGTAGGTATAGAGGTAGATGGAGTCTTTGTTGATGTGTATGTTACTGAAAATTCTACTGAAAGCGAAGTCATTACAGCGATGTATCACATGACTCATCAAAAAGTAGTGGCAGAACGAAAATCGGGATCCATCCCAATGATTCAAAATAACGCTGAAAAATTAAAAAAAATCATAAATAAGAGTAGTTTTGCGAAGAAAAATGAGCTTGTAGCAATTGCTGATAGATGGGCGAAAAAAGATTTTAGTAAAATTGTAGAAGATCACAATTTTTTCTCGGATGCTCAAGAGGGTAATGTTTGTAAAGCCACTAGAGCGATGGATGCGGTAGAAGAGCAACATTATATTTTAACTACATTCGGGGAGGAAAAAGCGAAAGAACTATACGAATCAGGGGATACTCCGCACATTCAATAAAATATAATATGAAGGGCTTCTAGTTTTTTTATTACCTTGCTTTTAGTTTTTTTATTACCTTGCTTT
>NZ_JBFTMA010001028.1:0-1070 GCF_056396725.1 Bacillus sp. 05T31 | reverse complement strand
ATAATAACGAGCGCCGGAATACCGAAGACAAATTTACTTTTATGTGTCTTATGATGAAACATATACATACCAATCCAAGCTCCAATCGCCCCTCCAGCTGCAGCTGATAAAAACAACGTACTTTCTGGCGTTCTCCACTGTTTTTTCTTTGCTTTTCGCTTATCAAGCCCCATCATACTAAATGCTATAACGTTAATAATAATAAAGTATATCCATTTCATCTTATTCTCTCCCTTAAAAAATTCGCTTTATTGTAACACGAAAAAACCACGCAGGCGAGTAGCCTGCATGGTTTTATAATTCAGTCTCTTGATTTTCTTGTTCTTTCTGTTCTTCCATTTGTTGTTCAGCGATTTCCGCTGAAATCATTCCATAATAAATTTCTGGATATAATCCAAATATTTGATATACACTWCCTAAAAAYGGCATCGGAATCCCTCATTTCTAAAGTTGTATTGTCATTCTTAAGGATTCCCTTTTCACTCATTATACATTCGTTTTTGGCACTTCTTCTTCATCGGGAACATGTAATATATTTTGCCATTTTTTATAAGGCGCACTATTTGGATCCACATACCCTTTCGCATACGAACGATCCCACAATTGTTTCATAAACATCTCTTTCTCTTTCTTTGCAACCATATCTGCACCTGTTCCGTAATAGTTTTGGAAATACAGCTCAATTTCATCAAGGAATAACCTTAACAAATCGTCAGATGTTTCTTCTAACGTCGGGTCATATTTTGCCTCACGGTCATACATTAAAATCATATCTAAAATATTATGGACATGCTCTTTACGAAGCCATCTAATATCTTGAGCACCTAATACAAATGCATGTGTATATAAATGTCCACCTTGTATCATTGCCTTTTCTTGTTCTTCTTCAAATCGTGACAAGATGTTTTCATAAATAAACGGATTATGAAGCAATGCTCTGTGCAACTTATAACTTTCACTTGAAATATTTTTCCCCATCGACTGGATTAAAAAGCTACGGCCGACACCGTTATATTGATACACGAACTGTCCATCAACAGCAACTAAGCTAATCCAGCGATACATATACG
>NZ_JBFTMA010001027.1:0-2635 GCF_056396725.1 Bacillus sp. 05T31 | reverse complement strand
GCTGTATCTAAAAAAGATAACACACGGCAACGTACCTAGCCTATTTCGTCTTCTTTTTTATATGCTCTAATTTTTATATCCATGTAATTAAAAAGCTCCTTCTATTTCCACCATTAGTTTTTCAGGCCCTGCCCCTTTATTTGATGGAATAACTAATGTAATTCCTAATTCCGGGTATACGGCCGAGCGAAAACTCACGCCTGGATCATATCCCATTACATGATATTTAAAAATATTTTCTTGTCTTTTCTCAATCCATATTCCATAGCCGTAAGACTGGCTATTATTCACCAAAATATGAGGAGTTAAAAGTAACTTCGTATATTCGCGGCTTAATATTTCGTTGTTAAATAGAGCTTCCCAAAATTTCACCATGTCTGGTGCAGTAATGTAAGCACCGCCATCAGAACCTCCTTTTATGGGTATAGAGTATGCATTTGTTCTCCATTTTTGACTATTTACATCCTTTATATATCCGAGAGCTGTATGTTTTGGTAAATTATCTAAAGAGAAATAGCCTGAATCATTCATACCAACTGGAACAAATATGTTTCTTTCTATATATTCCGTAAATTCAAGTCCTGTCTGCTGTTCTATAATTAATCCAAGTATAATAAAACCTGCATTGTTATAGTAAAACTTACTTCCTGGTGTAAACATCATATTACTGTTTTGGAATAATGGTAAAAAGTCTTTTAAACTTTTTAATAGATACATAGGAGTTTGTTTCCAAAGGTCTTCAAAGTTATCCATGATACTTTCATCAAAATAATCTGGAATACCCGAACTATGCGTTAAAAGTTGATGTACTGCAATATCTTCATTAAAGTTTGGGAATTTAATATGTAGACAATCTTTTAACTTTGTATGAAAAGTAATTACACCTCTTTCAACAAGTTGACAGATACTGATAGCAGTAAATAATTTGCATCCTGAGGCAATTCCAAATCTTGTTTGTAGTGTATTGTTTATACATTCACTTCGGTTAGCATATCCAAATGAATTTTCATAAATAATATCATCATCTTTTTTTGTATTGTTCTTTCCCCTTATTACTTTTCCATATATAGGGGAAAGTAACCTCCTATTCAACCCCCTAATTTTCAAATAAAAACCAAGGGAACTATTTCGAATTTATTGATTCAGCGGAATATACCTTAGACCGCGATGGTAATAAAGTAAACACGCACAATATGATAGTAATAAGTAGCATTACCAATACTCCTACAATGACTACAAGTTGTATAGAAGTGAATTGAGTTGCAACGCCGAACAGAATCGTTATAAAAATTGTAAAAACAGCTATAACGAGCCCGTATATACTCCCGATTCGTCCCATCATATGAACCGGAACGTTATTTTGATAAAATGTGTAAAATCCCGTATTTGCATATGCCATAGAGAAAGATAAAACAAAGAATCCGATAGCAGCTATTAAAAACTCACTTGAAAAAGCATAAATCAAATATCCGATTGCAATGAATAATGATCCTATCCCAATTAGAAATGAAGGTGCTAATTTTTTTGATAAAATTGTATTTGTTATGGCTCCTAAAATAAAACCCGTTCCAGCGATACTAACTAGGAAGCCATACTCACTATCTGTTAACCCTGATAACAGAAATGCTATAGCATTCATATATATAGCAAACTCTGGTGTACCAGTTATTAATAATATCCCCGCCACTGCGGGACCAATTAAAAATGCACCAGATCCTATTAAACTACGTAGTGAGTTGAAACGTTGTCTTTGCTCTACTGGAATTAATTTCGTCATATATGTCATAGCAGTTGGTTCATAAATCGCACTGGCCATGCTTATAAAAAATACTAAGAGATAGACAATCCAAAGGGATAGAACCAAGGGTAAAATRGCGATAAATACTGCKCGATATATATCGAGGTGAATCATTAACTTTCGTTTATTTAAACGATCTATCATACTTCCTGACCAAGCGTTTGTAAATAAAGTGGCTAATGGTTTTATCACATATAAAGTAGCGACAGCTAAGGCTGAGCCACCCATATTATAGACAAGTACATTCAGTGCGATTAAATAAATCCATGCACCTAAATTCGCAATACCAACTCCGGACAATAGTAATAAAGGATATTTCCAATCTTCAAGTAATTTTTTCACTTTAGGCACCCGCTTTCTAAATTGTTTTAGAACAATAAAAAAATCCCACCCCCAAGACTTTTAGTCTTAGGGACGAGATKTATCATCGCGGTGCCACCCTAGTTTRTTAATATGTCGCCATATTAACCTTATCAGGTACKGCACTATTTTCATGCTTATACCTTAKCTCTATAACGGGAGCTCCCGTCACACCATCCACTTTTAAAAGGTTCCGATGTGCTGCTCAGAGGCTTGGTTCAATAAAGAATTTTTGCTCCTTTTCAGCTAAATAGAGCTCTCTGTGAAAAATTCATTTTATTTACTCTTCTCTTCACTGCATTTGGTTTTTTCCATATTATCACATAGGTTTTATATTGTAAATAATTAAAAAGAATAATCAGTTTTTTAAAAGTGAGCATCCTTTATAATTTTGTAACTTGATTTTTTATTTATTAAAAAATACGGTGCGTGAAATTGCTTGTAAATCTAAAAAAAGAGCCTATTATACTATAGACT
>NZ_JBFTMA010001026.1:0-1080 GCF_056396725.1 Bacillus sp. 05T31 | reverse complement strand
GAAACTCCTATTACGTTTGAAACATTTAAAGGGGAAGAAGTACAAGCGACATTATATAAGAGAAAAATGAGTACATACATAAATGAGTTAAATAAAGCGGGATTTACAATTGAGAGAATAGAAGAACCTGAACCATCTATTGTATTTAATGGAGAAATAGCAGAGCCTTCTGTAAAATATTATTCTTTATATAAAGCTAGAATGTTGCCGACAACTTTTATTATTAAGGTGAGGAAGTAATTAAAAATACAGAGTACACCGAAAAAGGTGTACTCTGTATTTTTATTGAGCTATTGCTTATCTTTTCGGTTGAAAAATATGCTGAAAGAAGTATTTGTGATGTAAGTTATCTACAACTTTATTTGCTTGATATGTGCGGTGTTGTTCGAGTCGAAGTCTTTGCTCCATCATTTTTATTGCGTGATCTGATAAACGTAACATTGTACCAGTCTCCTTTTCTATAAATATAGTTTTCTGATTGATATCGATTCCATATTTATAACTAAGGAGGCAAAGTGTGTAACATAGGCAAAAAGCACCTTCCTCTCCCATTACGCTTACGAGGTTAGCTGTCGGACTCGGGAAGTGAGAGTTTCCCTACTTGAAAAAGATTCGCCCCAAGTAGCATAGCTACAAAAATGGTTCCCCCGCTCCAAAATTTGGACTCAGCAAAAGGTTGTATAAAGTAAAAAATAACATAAATAAATAATTAAGTCAAACTATTTTGTGTTTTCTGTCTTTTAAGTTGCGTAAGAATCATGCCATCAGGTAGTGTTGTATCTGTTACTTCAATGAAGCTGTGTTTTTTATATAATGCGAGAGCTGGAGTATTGGCTTTACCTGTTTGTACAATGTATGTCATTGAAGACGAGAACATGTTAAATATATAAAGTAGCAGTTTCGTTGCGATTCCTTTTTGAAAAAAATCCGGCGATACAACTAATCTGTGGATATCGATTAGTTCTTCTTCTTGTATAAAAGAAATAAAGCCGACGAGTTTATTTTCAGAGAAATATCCATAGAATGTTTCATCACAATTTTGAATATCGTTTACAGTATCATATAAACGAGGTATTGCAG
>NZ_JBFTMA010001025.1:0-1083 GCF_056396725.1 Bacillus sp. 05T31 | reverse complement strand
TAGGCACAGAAACATTTTAAAGAAAAAGAGCTATTTTAAAATGTACCCTAAAAACGTTTTTCCTAAAAAGTAGTAAGAATTTTTAAATTGTTTCTGTGCCTAATTAGATGAAAATAATATGATAAATTGTTTAAAAGAGATAAAAATAAGTTGCTTTTATGGAGAAATATACRTCCCATACTATTAGAATTATGTCAAATTGTAGTTTGCAAATTACATTTCAAAGTATAAAAGGGGCATTTATTGCAGCTCGAATATCTATTACTGATTTATTGCATAAAAAGGTAGCTGCACAAAAGTACAGCTACTTTTTTCTTGAAAACATTATTATGCAAATAGCATACTTAACGTAAACTTGCGCTTAACGGTACTTGTGAATAAATTGTGAAATTGCTACTCTAKGTTTCTAACTAAYATTTTTGCACCAGAACCATATAAAAAGAGGACGAATAGTTACGTCTTCTTTTTATATGGTTATATTAGCTACAAAATAATATCATTTAAATAAATCTTCTATTATWTTAGCAGGGGATAGTGATAGAAAAGTGTGTWCCTTTTCCTAGTTCACTTTCTATCTCTATATCTCCGTTTAATTCTTTAATAATACTGTACGCAATCATAGTACCAAGCCCAGTACCTTTTTCTGTTGTTGAATAAAATGGCAAGGCAATACGTTTTATTTGTTGGGAAGACATTCCTATTCCTGTATCAATAATATCAATTACAATATTATCTTTTATTTTTTGTATATTTATTTGTAATACGCCACCATTTTTCATAGCCTCAATTCCATTTTGTATGATGTTGGTTAGACATATTTTAAATTTTTCAGTATTAGCATTTATGTAAAGGGAATCTGTTGTAATATGCTGTTTTATTTCAACATTATATGAAAGAGCGAGTGGTGAAATATTATCTTTCACTTGATTTAATATGTAATTAATATCTAGTTCCTCTTTTATAATGTTTTGTGGTTTGGTTAAAGATAAATAGTTATTAATAGTAGATTGTATTTGCTGCATTTCAAGTAACATAATTTCTAAGTACTTATCTTGAGACATCTTAGCACTCTCATCTTCATTT
>NZ_JBFTMA010001024.1:0-1083 GCF_056396725.1 Bacillus sp. 05T31 | reverse complement strand
GGACCAAATGGTGCTGGAAAAACGACATTAATGCGAATGATGGTCGGAATGATTCGTATGACAGAAGGAGAAGTATGGATTGATGGTCAATCTGTAAAACAGCAATTTGAAAAAACTGCTGCGAAAATTGGTGCTGTAATTGAGACACCAGAATTTTATCCTTTCTTAAGCGGCTATGAAAATTTAACATATTTCGGACGAATGAATGGGAATGTGACTGAAGAGCGTATCGATGAAGTAGTGCAATTGTTAGGAATGGGACAAGTAATTGACCGTAAAGTAAAAGCATATTCACTCGGTATGAGACAGCGTTTAGGAATTGCTCAGGCACTTATACATAATCCAGATGTATTAATACTAGACGAACCGACGAACGGATTAGATCCTAGTGGTATACATGAAATGCGGATGTACATAAAGAAAATTGCGCATGAACAAGGAAAAGCTGTTCTTGTTTCTAGTCACTTACTCTCAGAAGTTGAATTAATGTGTGACAGGGTTATTATTATTCAGCATGGAGAATATGTCGCAACACAAAATATTCAAAGTGATAAAAAGGAAGAAACAGAAGAAATACATATACGTGTAGATGATGCGAATAAAGCGGCAGAGGTTTTAGAATACGATGTTTTAGTAAAAGAAAACGAATTAATTATAAACGTGAAAGATGAAGAAGTTCCAAATATTCTTCGTACATTGATGGAGAAAAACATTCAAGTTTATCGTGTATATGAAGAAAGAAAAACGCTAGAAGAGCAGTTTTTAGAATTAACAGGAGGAAAAGATATTGTTTAATTTAGTTTATAACGAGCTGTATAAAATATTTAAGCGAAAGCGAACGATTATTCCTTTTGCAGTTATTGCGGTATTAATTATTGGATTAGGATGGGTTACGGTAAAATATTTAGAGCCAGAAACAAAAGGGTGGAAAGCGGATTATACAGAACGCACTGTAGAAATTGAGAAAAAGCTCGGCATGAAAAAAGAGGATATTTTAACAGAAAAGTCAGGAGACGAGCTTGTAAAGGAATACCAGCTTAAAATGAAGCATTTAGATACGAATACAGCGCCAGCAAGTAGTTC
>NZ_JBFTMA010001023.1:0-1085 GCF_056396725.1 Bacillus sp. 05T31 | reverse complement strand
TTATGAAAGCTGTAAGGAATAGAAGAGAGAATATTGAGGTGGATGTACAATTAGAGAAAGAAGCTGTGTAGAGATTTTCTACACAGCTTTTTTGAAACAAGAAAAAATTACCAATAAATATGTTAAAATAACATTGTCATATAACAAGGGGGATTCGTTTGATGGAAAAAGAGCATCTTGCTAAAGTAGATTTAACGAAAAAAATTGAATCAAAATCTAAGTACAATAAGAAACTTGAAAAATATCAAATGCGTTTATTGGCACTACAACAAATATTAAAAGAAGAGAAAATAGCCGTTATGATGGTTATGGAAGGTTGGGATGCGGCAGGTAAAGGCGGAGCAATTAAGCGAGTGACTGAACATCTTGATCCACGCGGATTCCAAGTAAATCCAATTGGAGCGCCTGCTCCTCATGAAAAACGGTATCATTATTTGCAACGTTTTTGGCGGAAACTTCCTCARTAYGGGCAAATTACTATATTCGACCGTTCATGGTATGGGCGTGTATTAGTTGAACGTGTTGAAGGCTTTGCTACAAACGAAGAGTGGACGAGAGCGTATGATGAAATTAATGATTTCGAAAAACTATTAACAGATGATCATTACATAATAGGAAAGTTTTTCTATCATATTAGTAAAGATGAGCAGTTAAAGAGATTTACAGAAAGAGAGAACAACCCTCTTAAAAGGTGGAAAATTACAGAYGAAGACTGGCGWAATCGTGAAAAATGGGATGAGTATGTCGAAGCAATRGAAGAYATGTTTGAARAWACAAATAAGCCGAATGCWAAATGGMATATTATYGCGAGTAATGATAAATTATAYGCYCGTYTGAAAACATTGAAAGTAATTATTTCATTAATTGAGGATTATTTCTTAGAGCATAATATAGAATTCCCTTCTTATTATAATGAAATAAAAGAAGGGAAGAAAAAGAAAATTGAATCTGTGCAAGATGCAGGAGTCAAATAGTAAAAAGGTTTGTATAGGAAATATGAAGGGAAGCTGTCTTGTAATTTGGTAAACCCAAATTACAAGACAGCTTTTTTAGTTAGAAACATTTTACAATTTACAGAATAAGGT
>NZ_JBFTMA010001022.1:0-1089 GCF_056396725.1 Bacillus sp. 05T31 | reverse complement strand
CCACACCATCACTTGAAAGGTTGTCTAAGTATTTCACTAGCGAACGAATTGTATTACCGTGCGATGAAATAATTACTTTCTCACCACTTTTTAATGACGGTGCAATTTCTGAATGCCAATAATCAACTACTCTTTTCTCCGTATCCTCTAAACATTCAGTCAATGGGAATTCATCTTTTTTTAACGTTTTATATCTTGGATTGTTCGCCTCATATCGAGGATCATCTTCAGTAAGTGCAGGCGGTCTCACATCTATACTTCTTCTCCAAATATGAACTTGTTCATCTCCATATTTTTTTGCAGTTTCGTCTTTATTCAATCCTTGTAGTGCACCATARTGGCGTTCATTCAACTTCCATGAGTTATGTATAGGGACCCAAGTGAGATCCATTTCATGCAGTACAATCCATAATGTACGAATTGCTCGTTTTAGTACCGAGGTATACGCAACATCAAATGTATATCCATTCTTTTTTAATATTGTTCCTGCTTCTCTCGCTTCACTTAATCCATTCTTTGATAAATCCACATCTGTCCATCCTGTAAATCGATTTTCAAGATTCCACAAACTTTGTCCGTGACGAATGAGTACAAGTTTTATCATTATAATTCCCCTCTCGGAAATATGAATTTTAAAATTTCAATACGTACACATATAAAGTTTTTGGCAATGTGAATTTTTTATCCATAGTTGCCAAATATACAGATAAAAATTTATGATTTTTCAAACTACAAAACAAGATACTGTTTCTATCTTTTATTCTACTGGTATTTCACGCTTAGACGTCCATGCATCAAATCCTGAACGGCTATTTGCCATTTCATTCATAACTTGATGCCAATTTTCTTCACATGATTCGCCAAACTGTGAGAAAATAGCTCCCATTTGTTCTCTTTGAACATCGCTCAGTTTTTTYTCTAAGTCTGTTCCTTCTTCTGTTAAAGACAGCTGTTTCACACGACGATCATGTGCAGCTTCATTACTCTCAATAAGTCCTTTATCTAACAGTTGGCGCAACGGTCCGTGAAGAGCTTGTTTACTTATTTCTAAAAGTGATAGCAGTTCATTTACACTAAGCCCTGGAAAAC
>NZ_JBFTMA010001021.1:0-1092 GCF_056396725.1 Bacillus sp. 05T31 | reverse complement strand
CCTTCAAAAAAATATAACTCATTTAAGAAAAGGGATACATTCTTTTTCTAATACAAACCTTTTATTTGAAATAAACTATGAGTTTCCCCCAGTATATACTGCATACTCACAATTACAAGAAATACAAAATGTATCAGGTATTTCACAAATTTGTATTACAACTACAAGTGTACTAGATTGCTATAAAATTCTTGGAATAATACATCAATTATATAAACCGACTATAAACTATTTCGAGGATAATATAGCACTTGAAAATAGCCATTTTAATAACAACTTAAAAACTAAAGTCAATATGAATGATGCTGAACAAACAATTATCATTCAAACACAAATAGCAAAAACTTTGAAAGATAACGGTATTTTTTCTTTATTGAATGATAGAACTGCAAATATTCAAGCAATATCTTATAAAATAATGGATGATACAATTGTGAATAACAATTTATTAACTACAGATCCAATCACTTTCCGTAGTTTAGTATCGTATGAACTATTTGAAAATACTATTACAGCTTATACTACAGATTTACAACCAGTTTATTTACCTGATGGTGCTACAATCATTGATTTTTCTTTCTCTGCATTTCCAAAAATTGCACATAGCATGAAAAAAGTAAAAGTAAATGGGATGCCTGTTCCACTTAAAACAAAGGTATCTCATTTTGACGTCATCGAAATCCATTTCGATTTAAAACAAAGCTTGGAATTAGAGTGGCTAAATTACGCCAATACTGCTAAAGCACAATTAATGATTCATCAAAAACTATCTTAAATAAAAGGCCAATTCCTTTCTATAAGGCATTGGTCTTTTCATATAACGTAACCATTAAAATATACGAAATAAATTTCAATATTTTTACTCCTAACCTAACATCAATAATTCCGACTTTCATTAGTTCGCTCTAATTTTTATCCGTATTTACATTATGAGAAATAAGAAGCACAACCTATATTCTTTATAAAACAGGTGAATTTATTATGATACAGACAAATGCACATAACTAACACTAGGCACATATCCTAAAGTTGTATCCATACTTACCTATAGAAAGGCAGGTAATACGATTGACTTCTACTATTGACTACACC
>NZ_JBFTMA010001020.1:0-1099 GCF_056396725.1 Bacillus sp. 05T31 | reverse complement strand
CAATTTACCTGGTGATGTAATTAAACCGTACATTTCCATATTTTTATTTACTTTAGGGGTTTATATTTTATTACGATTCATCATTCAAAAACAAATTGTTKCTTCAAATAAGCGTATGTCTGCTAAACAACTTGTCCCGCTCGGCTTGTTCGCAGGATTTGTTGATTCAACTGGCGGTGGTGGTTGGGGACCTATTACGACACCTGTTCTTCTTGCAAAAGGAAATGATGCTAGAAAAGTTATTGGATCTGTAGATACGAGCGAATTTCCTGTTTCACTCGCTGCAACAATCGGCTTTTTCATCTCACTTGGCTGGGAACAAATAAGCTGGGTTTGGGTATTTGCCCTCATGCTTGGTGGTATTGTTGCCGCACCAATCGCCGCATGGTTAGTACGCATCGTTCCTTCTCATTTACTTGGCGTACTCGTTGGCGGACTTATTATCTTTACGAATATACGTACACTGCTTACTACATTTAAAGTAGATCCAACTATTATTACACTTTCTTATGTTGCAGTTGGTCTTATCGTTATTATATCTATTTTTATTGCTGTTCGTAATCATTCAAAGTATTCGAAACAAGAGGCGAATAGCTATCCGACTGATCACAAACAAATGCTACCATAATTAAGTAAAATACCGCCCGATTTACTTCGAGCGGTATTTTTTATTTTTCTATTTTCCAATTGATCATCGTTTCAGTACTATTTACTCTTTTCATATGTAATTTCTCTAATACACGAATAGAGCTATAATTATCAAGGAGTGTCTCCGCTATAATCGTTTCCACTTCTCCTGTTTGAAAAGCCCATTTCATTAATTCACTAACTGCTTCTGTTGCATAACCTTTATTCCAATATTTCTCAATAAATCCGTAACCAATTTCTACTGTATGTTGCTCGTTCGGTTTCCCTTTAAATCCTATATCACCTAGAACAACATCATCCTCTTTCCKWATAACATACCACGSKCCCCACGGTAMTRAAGCCRCATCTYGTTTCAYATTTTCTAYATGYCCTAMAATATGCGGACCACTATTGTATCCTTGATTATTAGCAATGTGAACCTTCTCTTCTGTACACGGYACTATATGTAATC
>NZ_JBFTMA010001019.1:0-1102 GCF_056396725.1 Bacillus sp. 05T31 | reverse complement strand
GCTTAAAGGAGGGTTGAATTTCTGCATAGGCTTTCCAGTATCACTGGATTTGGAATGAAAAGTTGTGAACAATTGAAAAGATAATAGTTGAAATAATGAAAGGTGAGAAGGAGTTTATTTCTCATAAGCGAAATATAGTATTGTTTTATCCTAAATTATTTGTAAAGGTGGATACATAATGACAGTAAAGAAGCTTTATTTCGTCCCAGCAGGTCGTTGTATGTTGGATCATTCGTCTGTTAACAGTACATTAACACCAGGAAAATTATTAGACTTACCGGTTTGGTGTTATCTTTTGGAGACTGAAGAAGGACCTATTTTAGTAGATACAGGTATGCCAGAAAGTGCGATTAATAATGAAGGCCTTTTTAACGGTACATYTGTTGAAGGACAGATTTTACCGAAAATGACTGAAGAAGATAGAATCGTGAATATTTTAAAACGCGTTGGTTATGAGCCAGAAGACCTTCTGTATATTATTAGTTCTCACTTACATTTTGATCATGCAGGAGGAAATGGTGCTTTTACAAATACACCGATTATTGTGCAGCGTGCTGAATACGAGGCGGCACAACATAGTGAAGAATATATGAAAGAATGTATCTTGCCAAATTTAAACTACAAAATCATTGAAGGGGATTATGAAGTCGTACCAGGAGTTCAATTATTGTATACACCAGGACATACTCCGGGGCATCAGTCACTATTCATTGAGACAGAGAACTCTGGCCCAGTGTTATTAACGATCGATGCATCGTATACGAAAGAAAATTTTGAAGATGAAGTGCCGTTCGCTGGATTTGATTCGGAATTAGCTTTATCTTCAATTAAACGTTTAAAAGAAGTTGTTAGGAAAGAGAACCCAATTGTTTTCTTTGGACATGATATAGAGCAGGAAAAGAGCTGTAAAGTGTTCCCTGAATATATATAAATAGAAAAAGTCATGGGCCTAGTGAAGTGACCCCCGAAAGTTAGACAGGTCGTTTCATTAGGCAGCCTCTAGGGTATGAGCCCGGTATTGTACCGGGCTCATACCCTTTAATTTTGCCTTAATTCTTTTATGATTATAGTATTCTATATACTTTGCTAATTCTTGTTTGAA
>NZ_JBFTMA010001018.1:0-1103 GCF_056396725.1 Bacillus sp. 05T31 | reverse complement strand
GTTACAAGGTCTACTTGTAATGATTTACCTGATAAGAACCCAGGATCTGTAATATCTTTAGGCGATATAATCATTTGACTAATTGTTACACCTTTTTTAATAGGCGCTTCTTGTTCYTTATTCGATACTTTAAATTCTTTTTTATAAACGTCTTTGYTGYCCTTTGGCATTGGAAGTGAAACASCTTGCTTCGTTTGAACAACTACATCTTTGTCCTTTGCATTTGCTACTCGCACTGTTTCATGACCTTTTACTACTGAATCTTTTCCATAGACCTTCTTCACTTCAAAATTCGCAAATCCATAATCATATAATTTCTTTGTTTCATCAAAACGTGCTGTATGAGAGTTTGCTTTTATAACTACAGAGATTAGACGCATACCGTTTCTTTCTACTGTACCAGTAAAACAATCTCCGGCTTCTGGAGTAGTTCCTGTTTTTAACCCATCTACACCTTCGTATTGCTTAATTAAGCCTTTTAACATCCAGTTAAAGTTCGTCATATCAATCGGATACTTGCCACCCTTTTGGAATGTTTTTTTAGGGATTTTTGCTGTATCTAATATTTTCGGAAAATCTTGAATAAGACGTTGTGCTAAAATCGCACAATCTCTTGCGGACATTTTATTTTTCTCGTCTGGAGTTGTCCCTTCTGGGTGATGTCCTTTTAAATCATGGTTTGTTAAACCTGTAGAGTTTACAAATTTATAATTTTTCATTCCAAACTCTTTTGATTTATCGTTCATCATTTTCACGAAATTGACTTCTTTTCCAGCAATCTCTTCAGCTAAAGCAATTGTTGCACCGTTTGCAGAGTAAATTACCATTGCCTCATATAACTCTTTGACCGTATAAGAGCCACCATTTTCTAATGGAACGTTTGATAATGAGCGATCTTGCGAAATCTTATATGCATATTCAGAAATTTTAACTTTTTGATCCCATTTAAGTTTTCCTTTATCCACCGCTTCATGAACTAAGTATTCACTCATCATTTTTGTCATACTAGCAATTGCTAATAATTCATCTGCATTTTTTTGATATAAAATTTTTCCGGAATTTGCTTCTACTAAAATTGCTGATCCTGCTTCTACGTCTAAAAC
>NZ_JBFTMA010001017.1:0-1103 GCF_056396725.1 Bacillus sp. 05T31 | reverse complement strand
GTTTCAATGTGTTCATTTAGTTTCTGAGTTATTTGCAAAAACAAGAAATCCACATACATTGTTTATTTTTGATGAGCCTTCAAAAGGTTTATCGCAAAATATTTTAAATCAATTTATAGATAGTGTTAGAGGGATATTGCAAGATGAATCAGTCTCTATCATTATGATTGAGCATAACAGTTACATGCTAGAAAGCTCTGATTATATTGTCGATTTTGGAAAAAGACAGGTTGAATCTATAGAGCATCTTGATGTAGTAAGTCATGAGGATTATTATCGTCAAAAAAGAAGTGTGAATAATGCTGAACAAATACACATTTCTTCAACGCTTAAGCGTAAAGAAGGAGTTCACTATTTAAAAGAAAATCATATTAACTATTTTAAAAATGCTGAAAACGTTTATAAGGGTGGTATTTTAAAAAGCTTATCATCAATGGCACGATTAATTTATGGTGAATATGAATCTGATACAATGGCACCTGTTGTTGCTATTGATCTCGAAAGACATTTGTATAGTCAATATAGTTTCTTATATGAAATTGGTGGATTGATCAATCATATTGTAGCTGCTCATCCGACTAATAAAGATACGAGAAGTTTCGATTTCTATTCTCAGGATAATCATTGCCCATCTTGTTCTGGACGTCTTCAAATTGAAGTTTTTGATAAAGAAATTACAATTCAAGATAAAAACGTTCCATTTTGGGATGGTCTATTCGATCCGGAAATCATGAAAGTATTAAAATTTTATCAATATGAAAAAATAGAATTTCTATTTGAAGAAATTAAAAATGAGCTTGGTCATGATTTGACGAAAAGCTATAATGATATGTCTGAGGAAGAGAAACATACATTTTGGYACGGCTATTTTGATAAGTCYTTTTATGATAAGAAAGGAAAGACACGTAGAACATGGGTAGGATTTAATACGATTATTGGCGGGTATATYGTTATTTCAAAAGCAGCTATTAAAGAAGATATTAAGACTTCTAAAGAAATGATGACATGTCCAATTTGTAAGGGGACTTTATTAAATCACCATAAACCACTTAATTTTGGAGATACAGATATTCGTGAAATTATTAATCAGCCACTTAACGAAG
>NZ_JBFTMA010001016.1:0-1104 GCF_056396725.1 Bacillus sp. 05T31 | reverse complement strand
CTGTTACACATACTGCACATACTACTGTAAGCCAAAGCTTTTGTACCATCGTAAACATACGTTACACCTCAAATTTATAACCTACACCCCAAACGGTTTGAATGTAGTTTCCACTTTCTCCTAGCTTTAGACGCATCGTTTTCACATGCGTATCTACCGTTCTTGTACTTCCTGCATAATCATATCCCCACACCTTTTCAAGCAATTGTTCCCGGCTAAATACTTGTCCATTATGTTGGCAAAGAAAATATAGTAAATCGAACTCTTTTACCGTAAGAGGAATCGTCTCACCATTCGTCTCGACCCTCCTACTTTTTTCATTAATAAGAATCGGTCCAAATTGAATCTCTTCTTGCTGTTCTTGCTTTGTATATCGTCTTAAAACAGCTTCCATACGAGCAATTAGTTCCCCRGGACTAAATGGCTTTACAATATAATCATCTGCTCCCATACGTAAGCCGTTCACCCTATTCCACTCTTCACCTTTTGCTGTTAAAAATATAATAGGTACATCCGACGTTTTTCGAATCTCTTTACAAACTGAAAGCCCATCCATCTCAGGCATCATAATATCTAGTACAACGAAATCATAATGATCCGTCTCTAATTTTCGAAGTGCCTCTTTTCCATTTTCAGCTTCTCCCCACTCGTATCCGAAGTTATCTAAGTACATTCCGACAAGTTGCCTCATATCACTTTCRTCATCTACGACTAGCACGTTATATTTACTCATTGTCCTTCCCCTTCTCTCTCTATGAGTTGAAACGGTCCTTTTCCGACTTTAATTGTTTGTTTTATTTTCATATTCTTCATATCCATTACGCACACTTCATCGCTATCATAACTAGCTACATATCCTTCTGCACCGCTTTTCAAAAATGCAAATGGATTAGATCCTACTTCTACAAATCCTACCTCTTGATACGTACTTGCATCAAACTTTCTAAGCGTATTTGAACCGTGACTTAGCGCATATACATACTTATCATCCTTTGTTATATTCACAGGCATAAACGGAGCATGTAAAGAACGCATCATCTCTCCGCTCTGTAAAGAATACACTAATACTTTCTCATTCACTTGACTTCCATCACCATGTCCACC
>NZ_JBFTMA010001015.1:0-1105 GCF_056396725.1 Bacillus sp. 05T31 | reverse complement strand
GTATGTTTCAGATAACTTTGCAACAGAACCAAAGTAATCAACATCAAAAAAAGAACCTATTAATTGGGTTCTTTTKTTGAGCTATTTRTCAACTAAKGGTAGCACCAAATAAATTTTTATAGGTAGTAATATAAACTTATATTATGACACTTAACTTTATTTTCTTATTATTGATGAGATCGCTCATTTAAAATTGCATTATATAAAAACTGTGCATACTGTTCCCGTGTAACTTTCATATCCGGAGCAAATTTCCCTTCACCAATACCTGCTGCAATATGGTTCGATTGTACGGCACTAATTGCATCTTTTGCCCATGAATTCGCTGGAACATCGTTGAAATTATGTGGMGCCWTYACATYTAATCTAAAMGCTTTCKTAATAACTTGWGCCATTTCTGCACGTGTTAATGTAGCTTTCGGTCTAAAGTTTCCTTGATCATCGCCTTGGAAAATCCCTAGCTTAGTTAAAGCTAGTATTTCCTCAGGAAATATTGTTGAATTTTTATCGATATCTCCGTATGGATTTTCATATTTATCTTGTTTTTCTATATGCAAAGTACGGTAAATTAATGCCGCTACTTGTTCGCGTGTTACATTATCACCCATACCAAATATCCTATTCCCATAACCTGCAATAATTCCTTTATTCGCTAAATCATGAATCGCATTAAATGCCCAGTGTCCTTGTGGGACATCMTTAAATGTATTTCTATTTACTCCCGCATCAATTGTTAAATCATCATGTAAAAGAGTAATCGCATCTGTTACCCCAGTCTCACTTACATTAGAGTCAACTGTTACATCTTGCCCACTTTGTTTTGGCATGAATATATACCCGGTAAGCTTCTCTACTTGTACACGATATGTGTTTTCTATTAATCCATCAAACAAATAGTGGCCTTCTTTATCTGTTTTTACTTCTTTTAATCCATTCCCATCCTTATTTAACAGTTGAATACGAACGCCTTCCATTCCTTTTTCACCTTGATCTTGAATACCATTTTGGTTACTATCTTCCCATACTCGGCCACCTAATTTGAGCACATTCGCTTTAACAGGCTTAGAATCAGTTGCTTCCCAAATAGGAGCGATTAATATTGGAT
>NZ_JBFTMA010001014.1:0-1116 GCF_056396725.1 Bacillus sp. 05T31 | reverse complement strand
CACTACACCTCTAAATAAAAACTCTTCCGCAAAGCCAATAATAAACGTGATAACGAGTAAATGCATGACAGAAATCCCTTGAAACATTCTATCGTTAATGCCACCATCATCAAACCAAGATTCTGGAAACACTCGCATTGCAACATAATCTAATAACACAATACAAATCGCTAACAAGCTACCTATTAAAAGTATAGAAACCGGTTCCCATTTCCATAAACTATAAACTTCTCTTTTATCTTGAAATAATATATATGCTAGTAAACAACCGATACCAATAATGATTAGTTGTGTTATGTAGAGATTCAGTCTTATTTCTCTCGGACTCATATCTTCAACATTATGCCTTTGAATGTTCATCATTCCTCCATCTTTCCTAGGCCGAAAAGCTTTTGTAACTCTGTTTCCCAATTATAGTCGAAAACTAACTGTTGCGCTCGTCTTTTTTTATAATCCGTTTTTGTAATACCACAGTAATCACAACAGTTTTCTATCTCTTTTTCTTTTCTATAACCGAATTGTTGTAATAAATATTCACGTCTACATCCTTGAACTTGTATCCATGACTTCATATTTTCTAGCTCACTATATTTATTACGCATTCTCACTTCCACTTCCGCTATTAATCTGTGCATTATTTCATCTGACAAGCTCTCTAGTATGAGATTTCGCTGTTGTATGATTCCAAGATGTTCGAGATGATAACGTGTAAAGCGCCAATACTGTTCATTAAATCTTGCTGCATTATAACAAATTTCTTCTACATCTTCTAATGGTAATACTTTCGTTTGAAACATTCTTTCTTGTAGTAACGAAAATAAAAATTGTATTTGCGATTTACTTGGTAATTCATCTTCAATGATTGAAATTGGCAAATCGTGATCCAATGGACTACATAATAAAATGGCTATACTCAATTCTCCATCTCTTCCCGCTCTTCCAATTTCTTGTAAATAGGAAGCTACATTTGGCGGATATTGAAAATGAATAATATATCTTGTATTCGCCTTATTTACCCCCATCCCAAAAGCACTTGTACATATTACAATTTGCAACTGGTCATTCATAAACTGTTGTTGAATTTACATACGCTCTTCATGTTCCATACCACCATGA
>NZ_JBFTMA010001013.1:0-1563 GCF_056396725.1 Bacillus sp. 05T31 | reverse complement strand
CGCACAGGACTTAAAATCCTGCGGTGGGTGACCACCGTGCGGGTTCGACCCCCGCCCTCGGCACCATATGCGCCCGTAGCTCAATTGGATAGAGCGTTTGACTACGGATCAAGAGGTTAGGGGTTCGACTCCTCTCGGGCGCGTTTTTTATTAACGGGAAGTGGCTCAGCTTGGTAGAGCACCTGGTTTGGGACCAGGGGGTCGCAGGTTCAAATCCTGTCTTCCCGATATTTTCAAAATATGGGGCCTTAGCTCAGCTGGGAGAGCGCCTGCCTTGCACGCAGGAGGTCAGCGGTTCGATCCCGCTAGGCTCCACTTATTTGAATATAACTTATGGCGGTGTAGCTCAGCTGGCTAGAGCGTACGGTTCATACCCGTGAGGTCGGGGGTTCGATCCCCTCCGCCGCTACCATAAAGGACCTTTAGCTCAGCTGGTTAGGCAGTACGGTAGCTCGTCGGGCTCATAACCCGAAGGTCGCAGGTTCAAATCCTGTCCCCGCAACCAAATGGTCCCGTGGTGTAGTGGTTAACATGCCTGCCTGTCACGCAGGAGATCGCCGGTTCGACCCCGGTCGGGACCGCCATTTTTTTACATAAAGGCTCGGTAGCTCAGTCGGTAGAGCAGAGGACTGAAAATCCTCGTGTCGGCGGTTCGATTCCGTCCCGAGCCACCATTTTGAAATCGCAAGCCGGCTTAGCTCAATTGGTAGAGCAACTGACTTGTAATCAGTAGGTTGGGGGTTCAAGTCCTCTAGCCGGCACCACTTTCAAAATGAGCCATTAGCTCAGTTGGTAGAGCATCTGACTTTTAATCAGAGGGTCGAAGGTTCGAATCCTTCATGGCTCACCATTTTTAATTTAATGCGGGTGTAGTTTAGTGGTAAAACAAGAGCCTTCCAAGCTCTGGTCGAGAGTTCGATTCTCTTCACCCGCTTTTTATGGGCCTATAGCTCAGCTGGTTAGAGCGCACGCCTGATAAGCGTGAGGTCGATGGTTCGAGTCCATTTAGGCCCACCATAATTATTCCGCAGTAGCTCAGTGGTAGAGCTATCGGCTGTTAACCGATCGGTCGTAGGTTCGAGTCCTACCTGCGGAGCCATATTATAGAGAAGTACCCAAGTGGCTCAAGGGGCTCCCCTGCTAAGGGAGTAGATCGCGAACGCGGTGCGAGGGTTCGAATCCCTTCTTCTCTGCCAGATTTTGGCCCGTTGGTCAAGTGGTTAAGACACCGCCCTTTCACGGCGGTAACACGGGTTCGAATCCCGTACGGGTCATACTAAAAGAGATAGCATAAACTGCTATCTCTTTTTTGTTGTATAAAAGTAGACTTTGAATAGTCTGCTTTTTTTTATAGATTTTTGTATACTTTTTTCTATTTGAATCGTCTAACTAATAGAAAGGAGAGAGTGATGGAGTATGAAAAGGTCATTATAGAAACATCTATTTCTATCTGGATTTCTGGTGTCTTTTTTTTATGCTGGGTATTAATCATTGCAATAAATTGTAGAAGATTTATGTATATGCACTTATTTTTGCAACCTTTTTATTCTCTCATTCGACTAT
>NZ_JBFTMA010001012.1:0-1125 GCF_056396725.1 Bacillus sp. 05T31 | reverse complement strand
GGCTTAGGGTATCGCTTAGAGGTAAGTAAATGAGAAAAAGAGAAAGAATGAGTAAGATGAAGATGTTAAAAGTAATAGGGGCGATAGTAGCGCTCTTTGCTTTTCTTACTATAATTTGGTCAATAGCCTTTTTTGTATCGTCTAGTSTAATGAAAGCTTTTGAAATAAACGTATCGCCTTTTATTASTTTTCTAATTAGTGATATGGTCGGCTTTGTTTTTATCGTTCTTATTTGGACATTAATCGGRATTTTAATGAGACCGAAGCGAGAGGCGATGATTTGGACGATCATTGAACCGATACAAAAAATTGCAAAAGGGGACTTCTCTGTAAAAATACGGAATGAAGAAAAATATGATGGCGAAATTGGTGTGCTTGTAAAAAGTATTAACGATATGACGGATGAACTTAATGCAATGGAGAAAATGAGACAAGAATTTGTATCGAATGTTTCTCATGAAATACAGTCGCCATTAACATCTATTAAGGGATTTGCTCGAGCGCTACAAGATGATAATCTACCAGTTGAAAAAAGAAAACATTATCTTACTATTATTGAAACTGAAACAACGCGATTATCTAAATTGAGTCAAAATTTATTGAAGCTAACACTTTTAGAGTCAGAGGAGTATTCACCAGAAAGAGCTACTTATCGATTAGATCAACAGTTGAAACAAATTGTGTTAAATAGTGAGCCTCTTTGGGATGAAAAAGGACTTGAGCTAGATCTTGATATGGATAAAGTGTGTGTTACTGCAGACAAAGAAAGTATGAGCCAAGTATGGATTAATTTAATTCATAACAGTATTAAATTCACACCAAATGGTGGCACGATTACAATTCATTTAAAAGAACATAAGGAATTCCTGGAAGTAAGTATTCATGATACGGGAATTGGTATATCCGAAGAACAGAAACAACATATTTTTGAACGTTTTTATAAAGCGGATTCTTCACGAAACCGTGCTTATGGAGGAAGTGGATTAGGTCTAGCAATTGTAAAAAAAGTACTCGACCTTCATCAAGGAAAAATAAAAGTTGAGAGTGTAGAAGGAAATGGTACAGAATTTATTGTGCGTATTCCAAATCATGAAGAAAAATAGTGTTAGAAGGAGGCCTTCTAAC
>NZ_JBFTMA010001011.1:0-1695 GCF_056396725.1 Bacillus sp. 05T31 | reverse complement strand
ATTTAGTATAGATAGTTTCTACTATCTATATAGGGGAATGGCATTTTAAGCTAAGAAGAAAAAATGAATCATTTATTAATCAACTCGTATAATTGTTAGAGAGGCGCCAGTTGATCCACCACCGACTAAATTGATAAGAGACCGAATAATTGAAGAGAAATAGTATTACCTGCATTTAATATTGTAATTAAATTATTATTATAACTTGAAGTAGATAAGGCAGGAGATAGAATTGATCCCAGAAGTGATGTAGATCCGTTTAAAATTAGTCTTGAACCCGCAAGAAGTACAGTTGTAGTATTAATTTGATAACAAAGATAATAACGTCCCGTTACAGGGACTGTAAATAAATCATTCGCACTATTGACTGCAAAGCTATCAAGGCTTTGATTGTTTGAGAGTAGTATGTTAGTACCACCTAGTACAACTGAAACTGTTCCACCCACTGTATTATTTGCAAACATAGAATTTGTTGTAATGTTTATGCCGGTACTACCCGTGGGTCCGGTATTACTCATGGGTCCAGTACTACCAGTAGGACTAGTTAGTCTATAAGGAAGGATAATTGTACTTTTCATATATTCTATTAATAATATTTTTTATAGTAACGGCATGCTGTTTAAAATACATTCATTTTTAGTAAGTTACATTAAATTTGATTTTGTACAAAGATTTTAATCGAGAGATTAATAGTATTTTTTAGATAATTCTTTTAACATTTCGGAACATCTAACATTTAATAAATACTATAGAAGGGAGATGCAAATTTGAATCGATATGACAAATTACCAATGTCTAAGGAAGTTATGGATTCTAAAAATATTGGTCCTACATTTCCACCTCTTCCGTCTATTAATTTTCCAACCGGAGCGACAGGAGAAACCGGAGCGACAGGAGCAACCGGAGCAACCGGAGCAACCGGAGAAACAGGGGCAGCAGGAGAAACAGGAATAACAGGAGTAACCGGCCCAACAGGAGAAACAGGAATAACGGGAGAAACCGGAGCGACAGGAGAAACAGGAGAAACAGGAGCAACCGGAGTAACAGGAGCAACCGGAGAAACAGGAGCAACAGGGGCAGCAGGAGAAACAGGAATAACAGGAGTAACCGGCCCAACCGGAGAAACCGGAGCAACCGGAGAAACAGGAGCAACCGGAGCAATAGGAGAAACCGGAGCAACAGGAGTAACAGGGATAACGGGAGTAACAGGAGAAACAGGGGCAGCAGGAGAAACAGGAGCAACCGGAGCAACAGGAATAACGGGAGTAACAGGAGAAACAGGGGCAGCAGGAGAAACCGGAGCAACCGGAGAAACAGGGGCAGCAGGAGAAACAGGCCCAACAGGAGCAACAGGAGAAACGGGAGAAACAGGAATAACAGGAATAACCGGAATAACCGGAGTAACCGGCCCAACAGGAGAAACAGGGGCAACAGGAATAACCGGCCCAACGGGAATACCGGGAATAATCCCAACAACAAACCTATTATATTTTACTTTTTCAGATGGGGAAAAACTTATATATACTAATGCAGATGGTATAGCACAATATGGTACAACACAAATCTTATCACCAAGTGAAGTTTCTTATATTAATCTATTTATAAATGGAATTCTTCAACCACAACCTTTTTATGAAGTTACAGCTGGTCAGTTAACTTTATTAGATGCTGAACCACCCTCACAAGGATCTTCAA
>NZ_JBFTMA010001010.1:0-1134 GCF_056396725.1 Bacillus sp. 05T31 | reverse complement strand
CTCAAAAGGGTATGCTACAGTTTTTCGTAAGTGCTGAAGATGAGCTTTACGGAGCAGATTTTGATCATCCAACAATCCAAAAAGACTTTCGAATTATTTATCATTCTACAATTATAGAAGATTTAAATAAGGTTATTACTGATTTTAGTTATTTAAACACTTCAGAATTAGAGAACTTTATCATACCTGAAGCAGCGAAATTAAAGTTTGAATTGGGTTATCAGCCCGTAACATCAAGGGATTATCGATTTGAAAAGATGTTTAGTGAGGAAATTGATTGGGAAGAAATTGTTGATGAAAAAAATAAWACARAATTAGGCGAACTGTATGATGATYTATRYRAAGATCAAGGGCATAAAATTGGYGGTTATCCATTTTTCACACAGACAGATCCRAGGGAATGGGAAGAAAAATACCAGCAACATGATATATTATTGCTGCAAATCGATACAGATGATTCATTAAATATTATGTGGGGAGATTCTGGTGTTGCTAATTTCTTTATAAAGAAAGACGATTTATTAAATCTAGATTTTTCCAATGTTATTTACAATTGGGATTGTTACTAAAAATAGATAAATGGATTACTAGCTAGCAAAAGAAATCTTCCTGAAGGTGAGGAGGATTTTTTTACGTTAAAAATAAACGTTATGTTAACTAGAATGAAGAATACAATGAAAGTCAAGCGTAAATAAAAGAAATAACAACAAAAATATAAAATAATAAAACATATGTAATTAGCAATAAATCTATAAAGCAAAACATAAAATGAAATTTATCATTTGTATAGAAAAATTTATTTCGCATAAAAAAAATTCCGTGCGAATCAAAATTATTTTTGACTCGTTAAACGATAATTAATCGATTAAGATTTGCTGAGATTAATTTATAGCAAAATAAACGATAAAAACTGTAGAAATTCATTTAGATAAGATTTTATGTGAATCTCATTAAAAATACCCGTTTCGTCTCATTAAGTATAGTTTACTTGGTTTTTGATACAGGTAAACACTTACTCTATACAACTTCGTATAATATATATTATGTTAACTAGTAAAAAGTAATAAACTTATTATATGTTAGTTATGGTTGTTAGGCTCCCCTTTTTAATTGGGTTCATAATGTGTTGTAGAT
>NZ_JBFTMA010001009.1:0-1135 GCF_056396725.1 Bacillus sp. 05T31 | reverse complement strand
ATTCTGTATGCTGTATCGAAACGTGGTGTAGTACGATTCTTAACAAGTGAACTTAAAGTGGAATCGTCAATACCAATGAGTTTAGCGAAATCGCCTTGTTTAATTTCTAGTTCAGCAAAAATGATTTTTAACCGGCATTTAAATTTCATAAATAATCACCTCAATGCAATATGTTCTACAACGACAGATTAACTCCTTTGAAAATAGTACAGGCATTCAGGCAAAAAAAATTGTCTGGACACGCAAAATCTAACATCTAAGTCATATACCTATATCAAGACCAAAAGGAATACCAAGTGGAAATAAGGACATCAAGAGGGGAAAGGTGAGCAATGATGAGGTGGCAATATGATTACTTGAATGACACACCGTATTTGTATTCATCAAAAGAGCTGAAAAGTATGTTTAAGGAGTCCAGGGGGAAAGGCGAGACTAAGTCAATCTTAAACCATATGGAAAGACACGAGGTATTTAACAATAAAGAATATCGCGGTTATTACAGCTTATCAAATGACATTATGGAGGATCTATACGGAGATGAGGAGGAAATCCTTGAGTGGGAGGAAGTAGTTAATCAGTATCAACCGGTTCTCACATCAAAAGGATTACAACTAAAAAGAAAGAGGGATTCGATATGACACTTGCTGGGGAAGCTATAGTAATTTGGACGGCGACAGGTTTGTCTGTGGTGGCGATGAAGGCAGCTGAGAAAATGGGGATGAGTGTTCCACATTGGCTTCCACGTATTACGATGTATACGACTCTTACAGGCTCGTTTTTGTATCTTCTACGTTATGTGCTAATGGTGTTTCTTTGAAGGAATGGAACCTGGAATCATAGGACATTTTGCTATATAAGAAAAATAACTTGTACGTAAATCTTCCAGTAAAGAGCAACTATATCCTTTAAGGATATATAAGGAGTGAACCCCTATGCTTGAATTGTTATTAATACCTGCAGTTTCGCTCGGATACGCTTTGGTAAACGATAGATTAAAAGGTAAAGAGGATGATAGAAAGAAAATACAAGTGTTCTTTGAAGTGAGTGGAATTGCCATTAGGAAGGATGAGAAATTACATTATCCAGTTTTTCTTGAGCGAAAAGAAGATGATCGTAGTACGACATATGTGTACAG
>NZ_JBFTMA010001008.1:0-1141 GCF_056396725.1 Bacillus sp. 05T31 | reverse complement strand
GGCATGGGATCCAGAGCGAGACAAAGATAAATTAAAATTTATTACAAATCCTATGAGCGCGAATTCGGATGGAGATCCTTTTACAGATGCATATGAAGTTCAGTATTATGGCAGTAACTCTGATACTGAGTTTAATCCAATGGTTGCAAATATACCGAATTTGCAAGTTGGTATAAAACGTATTGGGGTTACTCCTCTTGCGGCTATTACGGATTCAAACGGTGGGTCCATTGATAAAGGTTGGGAAAAAAGTGTATCGACACAACATTCGTTTGGTGTAGGAGCAGGTGTCGAAGGTGGTGTGGAAGGTTCCGCAGCCGGTCCTGTTCCTTCTGGGAAGGCCTCATTAAATGTAAGCTATGGATACTCGAAAACATCAACAGATACCGAAAGATATTCTTCTAATATAGATTGGTCTACCGCAAAAACTGTTGATTCAGCAAAAGCAGCAAAAGTGAGCTTACAGTTAGAATATAAAAATACAGGGACGGCGTCTGCTCAAAATGTTTCTCCTCATTTTAACATTCGTTTAGGAGACAAGATTATCAGTACAGTAAAGGCAACACAAGATCGTTATAAAGCAAATCAGTTAAGTACAGAAAAAGGTGGAAGAAATACAACAGAAGTATTGATAGACAGTGTAGATAATCAAGCRGATGTAAATATTTACTTATCGTTAGATGAATTGAAAGCTGTTGAACAAGGTGMAMTTCTTTCKRTTGAAGTWYTACCTACRAGTACAATGGAATTGTATATTGAGAAAGATGGAGAATTTATGAATTTAGGAGATTCAGGAAAATTTGAATCTCGTGTAAATGCTTCGACTACAATACTAGAGACTGATATCGGGAACAAACCGAAGTTTAGAATGTATGCACCAGAAGGTGTTGGTAGTGATACAAATTTAACGTTTAACGAGGTGCTGAAGCATGTTAAAGTAGATTCTAAAAAGATAAATGAATTTATAGATAATAGCAGAGGAGATCAAGTTATCATTGCGAAAGAGAATCTAGAAAATGCTAAAAAATCTTATGTTTCGAAAGGCGCAAAAGTCGGTGTTTTCACAAAAATTCAGCAACCGGAATTGTCATATAGTGCTTATGATCCATTTACGAAAAAGTTTTATGCAGCAGTCGTACCT
>NZ_JBFTMA010001007.1:0-1145 GCF_056396725.1 Bacillus sp. 05T31 | reverse complement strand
GATAAAGAGTGGGAATATGTGAAAGCGGCAGTGGAAGGAAGTTCTTTTTATAAACTACCTAAAATCCTGCAATTTTTAACTGGTAATATTGGATTTCATCATGTTCACCATTTAAGTCCAAGAGTACCTAATTATAAATTAGAAGAGGCACACAATAATACGCTTCCTTTAAAGAATGTACCAACGATTACTCTTGCTACAAGTTTGCGATCACTCCGTTTCCGTCTTTGGGATGAGCAAAACAACAATTTTGTTAGCTTTAAAGAAGTTAAAAATTTAGTGAAAAATAATGTTTCTATTCCAGTGAAATCAGAACTATAACTTCATCAAATATGACTGACTCCCCTTAATCATTTTCGATTTAAGGGGAGTTTTTGTTTAACTAGTAGATGCACGATATGGAGAAAACTTAAATGATTTAAATTGTAATGGAGGTGGATTAGGAAATAGTAATTAACATTAGAGGACGATAAAAATATTATGTTAACAATTTGAGGCGATTGATATTACTTTTTTCAATAGATATTACGCTTAGTCTCTGAGTATATTTCATCTGGTGTGTATCATGTCTTACAAGAAACGTATGATTTAAAACTTGATAAAATCTGCAGCAAATACATATGAAAATGATGTTCCCTTAATAATAAAAGGGTATTACGCTATAAAATAAATGATAATAAGAACAGGCTAATTATTTTAGGATAATAAAATGCAAAACAGACAAACTCAATTACCCTTGAATTTGTCCGTTCAGTTACTGGTGAAAAAGGAGGAGTATGTAAATGAAATGTGTATATAGTCTAAAACTGTTTAAAGATATGTGAATGTATTTAAAGTGGGTTTCTTTACACTAATTTATTACTTTTTAGTTTGCCTAGATAGTTCAACAGATTTTTGCGTACAACGCTGCATAGCTGAAATGATGGCTGTTCGTAAGCCTTTTTCCTCTAATGTTGCTACAGCTTCTATCGTTGTTCCGCCAGGAGAACAAACCATATCTTTCAATTCACCTGGATGTATGCCTGTTTCTAGTACCATTTTTGCAGAGCCTAACACAGCTTGAGCAGCGAATTTATATGCTTGATTTCTAGGCATACCATCTAATACAGCTGCATCTGCCATCGCTTCTATAATCATATATACGT
>NZ_JBFTMA010001006.1:0-1147 GCF_056396725.1 Bacillus sp. 05T31 | reverse complement strand
GAAGAAGCGTGTTCTACTTGCATGAGAACAACACCGAATAAAATAATGCCTGACATTACTAATTCCTTCATTGGAAGTTTTTTATGTAATGGGTCAACCGCGAAAAATGGTGTTAACAAAATCCCTGCAACTATCGTAATTTGCCAAGTTGAAGCGACAAGCCACCCGGGCCCAAACGCACCTGCGAAACTAAGCGGTGCATAAAAGAGACCAAATCCAACAATACTCCATAACAACCATTCTTTCGGATTTTTTTTCATGTATTGAAAGAGTTGTTTTAAATTCCCTCTATACATGACAATTAGTAATAGCATGGGAACCATAAAGTAATACCGTAATGATGCACTCCAAATCCAACTTCCGCCTTCTAAGTCCATCGATCGGTTTAACACAAAGGTAAAGGCAAAGAAAAACGATGCCAATATCCCTATTGCAATAGCTTTCATTATAAAACCCCTTATATAGTTTCTTTTTCTACTATATAACAAAATGAATATAATTAATATAATTAATATTCAAAAATTTAATCATACATGCGGTCTACTTCTATATAACTTTCGTAATCGACTAATATGAGCTTGATGGTACCGATTATGATCGGCTATATGCCATATTCCCCACCTTATAGTCGCATTTTCTCCCTTTTCATAAAAAACTTCTCGTGTTAAATCATTTTCTGTTAGTTTCATACATTCCTCATAAAACATATGTTGCACAGCTTCATAATCTTGCATTAATTCTTGTAATTTGTACTTTCTTAAACTAGGCAATTCTCCCATTTCATTCAACATTGGTCCATATTTATTTTCAAGTGCAGGCGGAACTCCCTCTCCTTTTAAACGGTACACCCAGTGTAAATCGACTACTGCTAAATGCTGAAGTAGCTGTCCAATGTTATTTTCATTATTTTCAGACCCTTTATAGGATAGTTCGTTCTTTTCAATACCTTCGACTAACCTTTGCAATCGTTTAAATGTATCAGTAACCGTTGCATACAAAATTGCCACGTTGGGGTTCATATCTTTTTCTAAATGGAGATCTTTCATGATAATATCCTTCCTTTAAAGAAACAACACCATATTTTCATCATCACTATACACACCATTCACCTTTATAGCTCTTTTTTCAATTCCATACGTTTTAAAGC
>NZ_JBFTMA010001005.1:0-1150 GCF_056396725.1 Bacillus sp. 05T31 | reverse complement strand
GGATTCATGGGAATTTGAAAAAAAATCTGTTCAAGATGGAATTTAAAAGGTTTATACACAAAAAGAGTACTTACTTCAAAGTACTCTTTTTAAAATATTACCACTTACGACATTTATCATCATCGTCGTCACGTTTACGATTGCGACGGCAATCATCACAATCACAGTCACGTTTACGTCTACAACCACAATCATCACAATCTCTGCGTCTACATCTTCCAAACATTAAATCATCCCAAAATCTATTACAATCTCTGCGTCTACAACCACAATTATTACACATGAATATGACTCTCCCCTAATATAAAATAGAATTCATCATATTCTATGTTTAAAAGGGTAAAAATGCTTGTTTACTAGTCTATTTTAAATGTATTAATTTGGTATGATTTGAATCTATATTACTAATTTATCCCTATACTTCCTTCTGCGCTTCCACTGCCCCATTCAACCTCTGCAACATATACCCAATCCCTCTACATCCCGCTAACGGATATGTGATGATTTCTTCTGGATATAACTTCGTCACTATTTTTTTATGCTTCTTCCCCGCAAGTAAGACGATCTCTTCAAACTGAAGTAAATCTTTATCAATCATCTGTTGTTTTAATTGTTCTATGCTAATAATCTCATTACTATTTGAATCAAATGCAAGATCATAATTTTCCTTTACAATATCATTTGGTCTTAAAAATCCATGCTTTGCTGATAATATAACCCAATTCTCRAAAAACTCAGTTGCATACGCCTGACATGCTTTTCCGAATGGACTAATATATACATCTTTTGCCTCTGCCTCTCCGTAATCTGAGTACTTATCCCAAATTTTCTTYTTTCCGCAYGGAATWATGCATAATCTTTTCATTGTTATTTCTTACCTCGCTTCTATATTTCTTATGAAATATCAATTTTCCAGTACATTTTTTTACAGAATACTATATACTWATCTYGAAAGATMAAATTACATTATMTYCWATATTTGGTTTAATTTATTTCASAACAGTCTATTAAGCATATRTATTATTACATAAACAYACCGTACTAAAKTCACTTTCATACAGCATGCARACWCSTCATCCTTTAGTGAATTTGTAAARATTTCRTAAAATCAAGTACACTTAATCTCCCAATACCTATTCAATAGTACAAT
>NZ_JBFTMA010001004.1:0-1150 GCF_056396725.1 Bacillus sp. 05T31 | reverse complement strand
GATAACACCAAACAGGTAAGTTTAGTAGTTTACCCGGTGTAAGTGTACTATTAACTGAAGAATGATCCAACATACAACGACCTGCTGGGACGAAATAAAGCTTCTTTACTGTCATTATGTATCCACCTTTATAAATAATTTAGGAAAAAACAATACAATATAATATTTCGCTTATTAGAAATAAACTCCTTCTCACCTTTCATTATTTCAACTATTATTTTTTCAATTGTTCATAACTTTTCATTACAAATTCAGTGATACTGGAAAGCCTATGCAGGAATTCAGCCCACCTTTAGGCACAGGATAAAAGTGTCACCTTTCCGTAGAAAAGTAAACGTCAAGTAACTTCAAAATACACAACAAAGGTTGATTTTAGAGTTACTTTTCCACATTGGTATACTTTGTCTTATTCTCCTTTTTTGGGGGATGGGCAAAAACACCCAAATAAAGCATTCTCAAAGTGGTTTGTTAAAAATTTGTTATATTGGGCTTAAAAAAAGGAAAGTAATATTTATTTGTAGAAAATTTTTAAGGATAAAAATGAATGTAAAAATAGAATGACTATCTACGATAAGAAAAGGGGGTACTTATATATGCTAACAAATGATTTAGATTTCCGATTAGAACCACGTTTAAAAGAACTGTATGAACAACATAAAATAAGAGCGCAGAAGATAGACTGGGGTTATCATGAGTTTTTACCATGGGATAAGGGAATGGACTTTAAAAGAGTTCCTTGGGATGAAAGTCAAGTTACTCTTCCTTCTGGTKTAATTACGGCYATTGARACAGCTTTATTAACAGAAGTGAATTTACCRTGGTTTACAACGTATTTATCKGCGACYTTTAAAGGRTCCCTTTCTGTTATTACAGAYTTTATTCATACTTGGACCTCAGAAGAGGATCAACATTCGAATTTATTGGAGACATATTTACTGCTCACTCGAAGTGTGAACCCTAAGAGAATACATGAATTAAGAAAGTCAGTCGTTGAGGGTGGATTTGAGCCTGATTTTCATACACCAATCGAAGCAATGACGTATACGACGCTACAAGAACTTGCAACGATGGTGTTTTACAATAATGTAGCTAAGGTTGCAAGTAAGCACGATCCAGATCTTGCTACATTATTACGCCGTCTTGCAAGCAA
>NZ_JBFTMA010001003.1:0-1151 GCF_056396725.1 Bacillus sp. 05T31 | reverse complement strand
TCGTAATAGCACCGATCCATATTGTCCCTGCGAAAGTTTCAATTAAATCCATTAGTGTAACGGTGCGTAGAGACGGGTGTTGAAATAATAATTTCCAGCCTTCTAATAAAGCGGTGCTTTTAGAAGAGGAAGGCTCTGTTACTCGTTCAGTATGTATGGAACGTAATGAAAAGTGTAATGTAATACATCCAAAAATCATCAAAATGTTATTAATCATGAGTGTAGAAGTAGCGCCAATGAGAAGAACTATAATACTTGTAAATGAATAAGCTGTCGCTTGTGCAATTTGTGTTGAAAAGGAAAAGATACTATTTACTTTTACCAATTTTTCTTTTGGTGTTAGGCGTGGAAGGATGCTGTATAGTAATGGAGCACTCCAGCCACTACATAATGAAATGAAAAAAATGAAAGTTAATAGAGCTAAAATGTTTGTGGATAAGACCGGGAATAAAATCATTAATAATAGCAAAAGAGCTGTTTTCAGCCATTGCAGAGTATATAGCAACTTATAAGAGGGAAAACGATTCATTATAAGTGGTGCAGATACGTTAGCAATCAGATTTGTGATTACTTGTAATAATGGAAAAAGAGCGGTAATTGTAGCTGATTTAGTTGTGATATAGATGTGAGTTGTAATAATCATTACGTATACAATGTCAGCAAGGGTAATACATATTTTGGAGCCTAAATAGTAAACTAGTGAACAATTCCGCAATAAAAATACCACCTTTCAAATCAATAATACTTTTTAATTATAATTATTATAATCTGTGAGTTATGTTTTTGAAAGAATTAAATTTTTTGTCATTTTTTGAAAGGGATTTTCRTGTATAATGAAGAATATATTRATATAGYATTTTATTAATGCTTGTTGTAACAGCGAATAYRTATAATARCKTGTAGCAAAACGCCCCCCGTGTTAGATAGGGCGGATAAACCATTCTTTTCTTCATATACATATAGAAAATGAGAAAGAAAGTGAGGGTTGCATATGGCTGGATGGGTGATTTGGTTTATAATAGCTGGTATTTTATTTATCGCAGAAATGTTGTCGATTACGTTTTACATGCTTTGGCTTGGAATTGGGGCTGTTGTCGGAGGTCTTATTGCTTTGTTTGCTCCTGATGCACTGTTTTTACAATTGGTTGTCG
>NZ_JBFTMA010001002.1:0-1152 GCF_056396725.1 Bacillus sp. 05T31 | reverse complement strand
CCTACCACCCCATCGCATAAATGAGTAGTGAGCTTGCATAAACAACAAGTGTAACTGTAACTATAACGACAATTACAAATTTCGTTTTAAATGTTGCAAGCATCATAAACATATTTTTAATATCCACCATCGGTCCATATACGAGGAACGCGACAAGTGATGCTGTTGAAAATGTACTTTGGAACGAAGAAGCAATAAATGCATCCGCCTCTGAACAAAGTGATAAAATAAAAGCAAGTCCCATCATAACAGCTGATGAAGAAAACGGACCTTGTCCAATTGCAAGCAATGTTGAAGTTTGTACAAATGTTTGAACCGCAGCTGCAATTAACGCACCTAGCACTAAATATTTTCCCATTGAGAAGAATTCCTCAACAGCATGTGTACATACATCCCACATTTTTTTACGTAACGGACGCTTATGATTCACTTCTGTGAAGTGATCATCTCTTAATTGATGTTCTTTAAACATAAATGATAATATAATTCCAACGATAATTGCTACGATAATCGCTACAATAGAACGATACCATACCATGTGCATACTACTTCCAAAAGCAACATATGTTGCAAATAATACAACTGGATTAATAATCGGTCCAGTTAACATAAATGCAATTCCTGCATAGGGTGGAACCCCTTTTCCGATTAATCGTCTTACAATCGGAACAATTCCACATTCACATCCAGGAAACATCATACCTAAAAAAGTAGCTAATAAAACAGACAGAAATCGGTTCTTCGGCATCCATTTTGCCACCATATCTTCTGTCACAAACATTTGAATGAATCCTGAAATAAATACACCAATTAGCACAAATGGAAGTGCTTCGATTAATATTGAGATAAAGATTGTATTCATTTGCAGGAATGCTTTCGGTAATTGAAACAATTCCATGATGTATTTCCTCCAACTTTTCATTAACAATATGTAATTTTAACCCCATTTCATTATTTGAACAAGAGTTATACGAAATTCATAACCTTCATACACATTACATTTCACAAGTTATATTCTGTTCCAAAACTGAGATTTCATAGCAAAAAAGCTGCGCTAGCACAGTTTTATAACTATGCTAGCGCAGCTTTCCTATCATTAAAAGTAACGTTTCTTCCAAAAAACAAATGCTAAAGTGAAAGATAATGTAATGT
>NZ_JBFTMA010001001.1:0-1154 GCF_056396725.1 Bacillus sp. 05T31 | reverse complement strand
CAACAAATCTTCTGCTTCTGCTATCTCTTCTTTTGGTAAAGGATAAAAAATAGGTGTTTGATTAGATTTAACACTCTCGTCTGCTACAATGTGTTTTTTCAAAAAATTAAACATAATTTTTACTACCTCCTATTAAAGAAGGGTTATTTTTAACGCTTCCTCAAGCATTGTATTAAAATCATTATATGTGTTCATTACCGTACCTGATGGTTTATCAAGTTCTAAATAAGTACCGTCTGATAAACTTTTACAAAACCACGCAATATTTGAATCGCCAAAGAAAAGATACTCTTTTTGAAATTCATTTTCATACCAAATCTCATTCGTGTCTATAAAGCCGCAAATATGTTCATCTTTTTTTGTTTCTAATAAAGAAGAATCAACTCCGTAAAGTACCAGTCCATCAAAGTCTAAACCATTTACAGTTTTAAGAAACTCTTCGTATTCCCTCGGTAAATCAACATTAAATTTCTCTTTTACATGTTCTCTTAATCTTTGAACTTCAGTATCCGTTGCGGGTGTATTCAGCTTATAATTAACACTTTTCAATATATCTCCAATTTCCAAAATCATATTTTTCCACATATAAAAACCTCTTTCTAAATTTATTCCCCTTTAGGGTAGATATTATATTTCGGTATAGGCCAGCTTATGTCTACACTATCTCCAGGTTGTAAGCCTTTAGTTAATGTACGTTGTGTATTAGTTATAGCTTTATGATATGGGTGATTTTGTATTAAAGTTAAATTTTCAAATGCATTTGTCCCTCCATCATCTAATGGAAGATTATGATGTACTTGCCACCCTATTGGAGGCTTTCCTCTTTTCATCAATTCTATATCCCCATCTAATATACCAGCATTCTTAAGTTCAGCAAGCTTAACAGGGTCATTAACTAAGGATTTAAGAAAATCTTTTCTGACACTTCTATCAAATTCCTTCCGAAGTTGATCAGTTTCTTCTCGGGTTCTCTTAGAATAAGTAATTTCATCAACTTTAACATCTTTAAGAATTACATCTTCTCCATATAATTTACCAACAAAAATGTCACCATCCGTAGTCCTTTTAGTATATTGATAAGGTGATAGCTTATCCTTAGCTGTTTGATAAGTATCAATAATAGCTTATCCTTAGCTGTTTGATAAGTATCAATA
>NZ_JBFTMA010001000.1:0-1154 GCF_056396725.1 Bacillus sp. 05T31 | reverse complement strand
ATCCAAAACCAATCCATTTTCCCAGGTTTTAATCCTCCTGTTTCAGTCCACTTAGAATGAAATACTTTTTTGGAGGCAATCTCTGGGCTTTGTGATTTTAGTTCTGCAAGRGTTGTCTCGTATRCAGGGCTTTTTGCAGGATCCCAATCCCAAAGAAATTGTACTTTAATATGTTTACCKAAATCTTCTGTAGTGTTATTTTGTTTTAAATCGTTTACAGTATAGTCTATTTTCATCATGATATCTTTAATATCTAATGTACCACTATTTKTTAAATTGAATTTCTTTAATATTTTGTCCCCWGGTTTTAAATTTTCTAAGTTAAGTGAAGTAGTTGGTTGCATAGCTAAATCCAATGTACCTGCAGCAAATGAATTATTTGTCACCACTTGATCGCTAAAATATGCATATGTTCCCCCACCAATTAAAGATAAACCMAGAGCGGCTGAAACCACTCCAACACCTAATTTCTTTTTCAATGACATTTTTTGTTCCTCCCATATCATTTTTATAATCTTTCTCCCTAATCAACCGAAAAGGTCCCCTTAATACAKATATACCATAAATTGTGAAAAAATTATATTTAAAGCAGAAAATTCCTTATTGAGAAAATTATGTTATTATCTATCTTCTGTAAATTAAACGTCCCAAAAATAGAAAAGTTGGATTTATAATTATCAAAACCTCTGCCAAAAACAAATTAATATTAACTGCCCTTTATGATTAGAATTATTTATCTCTTCAGGAGTATTCTAATACTTCAAAAGGTACGCCTTTTGAAGTAGGTATATTTCTATAAAAATCAATGTGTCGAAAGGATCAAGATAACATTTTGAAGGATTTCAAAAATACATAGACCTTTTGAATCATATATGAATTGTTGGGGGGAAAAGTTTTCCTTCAAGATAATGTAATTCCCATAATCCATTTGAATCATTACATTTATATGAATGAATTAACAAGAATGATGGTATAAGTCATTAGGTAAGAATGGGAGCATCTTAAACAAGATTAAATGGGGTTAGTTCTGTAAATCTATAAAATTTAGTTTTAGAGTTTCATGTCCCAACCAATATCTAAAAGCGAAAGTTTAGACTTTCTTGTCTAAATAGTTTGGAGTTTCATGTCCTTTTACATTTACATCTGAGATAGAA
>NZ_JBFTMA010000999.1:0-1161 GCF_056396725.1 Bacillus sp. 05T31 | reverse complement strand
CATCAGGCATATGAAGGGTTTTCCAAAACTGAAAACCATATTTCGAATCAAAATAATTCATTAGTAATACCATAATATTCCCATGAGTACCTATTACAATATTCTTACCTTTATATTTTCTTAATATACTTTGCATACATATTACAGCACGCCTTTGCGCTACTTCATTCGATTCTCCGCCTTCGTATGCAAAATTCCAATCTTTCCATACTCTCTGGATAGCGCCATTAAAATCTKYTACTGGCTCTTTACTTAATAACCTTTCYCGTARATCTTCTTCCAGTTGTATTGATARATTATATGTATTCGCAATTCCTTGAACGGTCTGAATCGCTCTTTTGTACGGACTAGAAATAACGACATCAATATTTTTATCTTTTAATAAATTTGTTACATTCTCAGCATCAAGCTTCCCCTTTTCAGATAACGGCCGTACACTTTCTTCTTTTGTATATGTAGAGTGAGCGTGCCGAACGAAAAATATTGTAGTCATAACATTCAACCCTTTCCCATGAAAATCATTTACATTCAAATCGCAACCCACTTATATGTAAAACCTTCTTAACTTTATTACTCATTATTTTCATACTTTTTGTTTATAATGTACTATGCTTTTCATTAGGGGGGAATACATTGTCTTTTAACAAAAAAAATAATAAAGTTCCATTATCAAATTCATTTAACCCCGAGCACATTGGACCTACATTTCCACCTCCTTCCTTATTCCCTTTTCCTACTGGCCCTACTGGTAGCACTGGATCTACTGGGAACACTGGGACTGCTGGCAACACTGGACCTACTGGGAACACTGGGACTGCCGGCGACACTGGAYCTACCGGRAACACTGGACCTACTGGTGACACTGGACCTACTGGAAACACTGGACCTACTGGCGACACTGGGGCTACCGGGAACACTGGGACTGCCGGTGACACTGGRKCTACCGGGAACACTGGGACTGCCGGTGACACTGGAYCTACYGGRAACACTGGACCTRCTGGMRACACTGGACCTACTGGYGACACTGGACCTACTGGAAACACTGGACCTACTGGYGACACTGGGGCTACCGGGAACACTGGGACTGCCGGTGACACYGGACCTGCTGGAAACACCGGACCTGCTGGCGACACTGGGGCTACCGGGAACACTGGGACTGCC
>NZ_JBFTMA010000998.1:0-1161 GCF_056396725.1 Bacillus sp. 05T31 | reverse complement strand
CAATATGGGGAATGGCTCAAAAGTTAACACCAGACCGAAACCGTGCAACAATCGCAATTGCAACTGCCGCAATCGCCCTATTATGGCCAAGTAGCTGGACACAAGTAATTCTCATTATAGTATCTGGTTTCATCGGTTGGTTTTTATATCGTGGTCAGCCAGTTAGCCAAGCTCATAAAATAAACGTACCTATTTCAAAAATGGTAGCCATATCTTGTCTCGTCTTATTCTTCGGACTATTAATACTGTTACCGATGTTACGACCATACTCTTATTTCATCTCTTTATTTGACAGCTTCTATCGCTCTGGTGCACTTGTATTTGGCGGAGGGCATGTCGTACTTCCTCTTCTTGAAAGTGAGTTTGTACAAAACGGGATGATGACAAAAGAACAATTTCTTGCTGGATACGGATTAACACAAGCAGTGCCAGGGCCACTATTTACATTCGCTTCTTATATAGGAGCAGTGCTAAATGGAACCGCCGGAGCAGTTGTTGCAACGATCGCTATCTTTCTTCCTGCCTTCCTGCTCGTTGTTGGCGTTTTACCATTTTGGGACAGTGTAAGGAGAGTATCTTACATACAAGGTGCACTACTTGGAGTAAACGCAGCCGTTGTCGGCATTTTACTTGCAGCTTTTTATGATCCAATTTGGACGAGTACAATTATGAATTCTGTAGATTTCGTTTTTGCTTCTCTTCTATTTTGCTTACTCGCTTTTTGGAAAACACCACCTTGGRTTATCGTTATAATCGGGGCCTTCGGTGGATATGTTYTATCCATTTTGTAAGCACAAAAAACGACGGCCCCATTTAGCCGTCGTTTTCCTATTAAAACTTCACAAGCTCCATTCCCTCAGGAAGCTCACTCTCCGTTAAAATACGCAACTCTTTCACGCGATCCATTACGTAAGAAGAACGTTTCACAAGCTCTGGGTCAATATAAGCTGGATGCACCATAATTTCTACCGTTTGCTCATCCTGTACTCTTTCTTTTAACTGCACAAAGTAATCTTCCGTCACACCGTCAGCGTAAAAGTCACTGTAAAACACATCTGAAAATGGGCGCACCGCTCGCTCTTCTTCACAACGACGAATTGGAACATTATATTTACTTGCTAATCTCTCAAGAACGTCGTGTAAAAGCGGTAATCCATGCAC
>NZ_JBFTMA010000997.1:0-1164 GCF_056396725.1 Bacillus sp. 05T31 | reverse complement strand
CCTTTATCACCAATGAGACCTAGCCCAATTTGAGTTAAAGCATAACTTCCCCACTTTGCCCGACTTTCTGCGTCTCCATTTATTACATCATTAATAAATGAATCCGATAATGCATTATACATGGTACTAAGGGTATCAATAGGGTGCAAAGCAGCGTTCCCCATGTTTTCCCACGTTTCCCAATCTCCTAAAGCTTTTATTCCGTCTATTGTATCGCTAACTGCTTGTCCCGTCCTATCTACAATACCGTCCCAAATTTTTTCACCAGTAGATTTTTCAGGTAGCTTACCACACATTTCACCTTTAATTTCTTTTAAAATATATATCAACCTATTAAAAAGCAAATAAAAGAAGACTAAAAAGCAAATAGTAGTCTTCTTTTTCTAATTAAAATATTAAAAACCAAAAAACTAGCTTTTTTGTGACCAATTAGCACAAAATCTCGTTCTGGGGGTACAATAAAATTTTAGCTTGATGGCAATGTGGCGGTAACCCTTTTATAATGATTTTGGGTAAGTTATAAATAGTCTCTACCTATTAATATTGTATAATTCAATAAATTTTTTAAGACTGTCTTCTAATCTCTTAATTGTGTTTGGATACTTTTTTGAATAACCCTCACACATTTTTTTTAAATAATGATAAAGTGTTTGATAATCAATTATTACCTCATCACCACTGTATAATGCAAATTCTACACCTTCAAATGAATCTCCATTGGCAATATCATACTCATCCAAATCTCCTGGAAAAGTACATGCGCCATATTCCTCTCCAAATCCTACTCCTTCACAAACTGAATTGATTACCTTTAAAAATCTTTCATCATCTACCATATTAAACACTGCTTGTATAGGAAAATGAGTTAAATCTAGTAAATCCTCATCTTTTAATCTAAATTCTCTTTGCATACATATCTCTCCTCGTATATCTTTAATTTATTCTGGAAAAAAAGAAGAGATTTCTCCACCTTTATGGTATCCTCTCCAAGTTATCTCTTTACTGTCAACACCTGTCCATTCTCTTGAAAGAACTCCATCACTAGTTTTTAATTTAGCGTCATTAGCTGCTTCAATTCCACGGTTAATAAATTCCTTATCACTTATAATTTTAGGATCATAAATGGTTTTTGTGAATACTTTATTTCCATACTCTCCTGTAGGA
>NZ_JBFTMA010000996.1:0-1164 GCF_056396725.1 Bacillus sp. 05T31 | reverse complement strand
GGATATTAGCTGTTTTTTTACGTAGCAATACACTAGTGAAAATAAACTTACTAAGCAATAATCAGGCATCTATCTTCAATAAGTTACGACAAATATATAAGATTTCAAGGATATAAAACAGAAAATTAATAATATATTGACCTTTTAATAGTAAGTGCTATAAAATGAAAGCGATAACAAACGATTGCTTTAAAATGATTTCCCTGATCTTTTAGTATTTACAACTATATGAAGGCAAAAAAAATCTATTTTTTTAAGCATTAATGCAAACGTTTTCGTATTAAAAGATCATTGAAATACATACGTGAAAATAGTCAATATGGGGGTGAAGTAAAAGAGATTTCTACATTAATTTAAGCAGTGTAATTTAGTATGAGCATAATAAATAGCTCGTACTATTTAAAGAAAGGGTGTATGTGGTGCAAATGACAAAAAGATTAATTAACAAATCATTTTTATTACTTGCCATAATCGTTATGTTATCATCTGTTTTCTCTTTTCAGAGTGTGAAGGCAGTTTCAAATTCGAAAACAACTGAAGTTATCATTCATTACAAAGAGAAATCTGGAAATACAAAAGACTGGAATCTTTGGGTATGGGGAGAAAATGCAAACGGTAAATCTTATGAATTTACTGGTGAAGATGAATTTGGAAAATACGCTAAGATAAAAATAGATGGTGACTATAATCGTGTAGGATTTATAGTTCGTACCAATGAATGGGAAAAAGATGGAGGTGATCACTGGGTTGAAAATATAAGGGATGGTCGTGCTGAAGTATGGATCCTTTCGGGTGATGAAAAAGTATATAACTCTAAGCCTTCTTCGGATCTCTCAATTCAAAAAGCTACTATTGATAGTTTTAATGAAATTACTGTAACGACTAATGTTCCGTTTAATAGTAAGGAACAGAAAATTGAAATTGAAGGCGTTAAAATTAAGGGAATTAGTCCTTATGATAAAAATAGTGGAGATATTACTAATAAGGTTAAAATAATTACGGAACAGAAAATTGATTTAAAACAAACATACAAAGTTAAAATAGCAAACTTAGCTGATGCGAATACTGAAATCGGTAAAGTCATTCGTAGCGAGGAATTTGATAATTTATTTTATTATGGTGGTAATGATTTAGGGAATATATATACTCCGCAACATACAAAGT
>NZ_JBFTMA010000995.1:0-1164 GCF_056396725.1 Bacillus sp. 05T31 | reverse complement strand
TGTGAAATCCATTCAATGAGTATGGAATTCTTTACATGGCCATGGATGAAGTTATTCTTTGAAGAAGATGCGGATAAATATTATTTCTCACACTTAAGTTCAGCACTTCTATTTTTACCGTACGGTGTATCTGTAGATGAATATCAACATTATGTATATGAAAATCCAGAAGCATCGCCAGCAGAACGTAAGTCAGCATGGCGTAACATAGAGAAGAAGTATTTACCACATCGTGATTATGAAGATAATGATTATTTAGAACGTGGTGGTTTCTGGCAACGTCAAGGTCATATTTATAGCTCACCTTTCTATTATATTGACTACACGTTAGCTCAAATTTGTGCACTGCAATTTTGGAAACGTGCAAGAGATAATAGACAAGAGGCTTGGGAAGATTATGTGAATCTTTGTCAACAAGGTGGAAGTAAATCATTCTTAGAGTTAGTAGAAGTTGCAAATTTAACATCACCATTCGCTGAAGGGTGTGTAAAAAGTGTAATTACAGAAATTGAAGCGTGGTTACGTGCTGTYGACGACACAAAATTGTAAAAAAACATGCACTTTTTTCCTATGTTTAACATCGACATAATAGAAAAATGATGAGATAATAAAAGAAAATTCAGAATTATTTTAGGGGTGTTTCTAATGGGGAGCGCCCCTTTTCACCAACAAAAGGGGGAAAGCACTATGCTTCAATCTAATATGGATGTTAGTTTAGAAACTTTAGTCCACTCATTACAGTCTACACGAAGTACGCTGTTATCAGAAATTGAAATGTTAAATGATACGGAGGTGAATGTAAAGCCACGCCGTGATAAATGGAGTATTATTCAAATTTTGCATCATTTGCATTTAGTTGAACAGTCTGTCACATCTGCCCTTGTATATGCTTTGCAAAAAAAAGAAAGAAAACTTGCTCCATTTAAAGACCTCCAACTTACGCTTGATCGCACACATAAAAGGGAAGCTCCTCAACAAATGAAACCAACAGAAACATTAATGAAAAAACTGCAAGGAATTCAATTACTWGAACATTCACGACAAGAATTATTACATGCCCTTCATAGTGTAATAGATGAAAAAGAATTATTTGAAAATGGATTAAAACATCCTATTTTTAATGATTTGAATTTATATCAATGGGTTCAATTTCTAGATTTACAC
>NZ_JBFTMA010000994.1:0-1165 GCF_056396725.1 Bacillus sp. 05T31 | reverse complement strand
CCTAATAAATCATCCGCAAAAAATGGTGATTCTTCTCTTATATCTTGCCTATCTAGCATTCGAAACGGTAAACCCACTGCTTTTTGACGATTCACCCATTGCTGTGCTGCTTCCATCTCTTCGTCTGATTCGCAAACGAGAATGCTTCCTGGTGCCCTATATTCAAATGAATGCTCCAACTCTTCACTTAATTCTGTTACTAATTTTTGACTTACTAACGACATTTGACTATCAAACCCTGGGTCTTTATCAATCGCCAAAATGTTCCCGTCACACCGTGAAGACGTCCCACTGACAAATTCTCCTTTTTCGATGATTGTTACGTCTCTTCCGTATTTTGAAGTGTAATAAGCGATAGAACATCCTATAATTCCACCGCCTATTATTAAAACGTCACAGTGCCTCATATATAGCACTCCTCCTTTCTCCTAAATCTCTCACTTTTTATTTATGCAATTGGTGTGCCAACTCTACATACAGAACTATTTATATGAAATAATTTTTATTTGTAAAAATATTTTAAATTTATCGTAAATAGGTGTATTATTTCTTTATCACTGTCTAAATTTTTATACATAATAGGAGGGCAATATGGCATTTTCATTCCCAACAATAAAAGAGTTAATAAAAATTTTGTCAATTGATTGTACAAGTATCGTTAAGCGCATGAAACAGGTAGGTGAAAAATTTTATTACCTCCATTCACCTACTGAGGAATGGAGGTGCGCAGTTATATATGAAGATGAATCTTTCACTACTTTAATCGACGCATTTTCTCATGAACTAGCCGTTGTCATCATTAAAGAAAATCAAGAGCCTTTATGCTGTATAACTGCTCAGCAAATGATTCCATTTCTTTATAAGTATTACAATGAACTACTAGCTTTTTATAACACTGTTATTCAAACGTCTGATTCTTCTGTTACAGTCATCGACGATAAAGAATGCGTTCGTACTTGGACAGATGGCGCTGAAAAGATTTTTTCAGTGAACCATAATGAAATTATCGGACAACCCATTACCCGTTTTTTTGATTATAAAGATTTAGAAATTCTGCAATCATTACATGACGGAAAAAGCATAATTGCTAAGTTCCATCAGCCACGTCCAGATTTGTTCGTATTAATTAATTCAAACCCAGTTTATTGTAACGATGAAATTATAG
>NZ_JBFTMA010000993.1:0-1168 GCF_056396725.1 Bacillus sp. 05T31 | reverse complement strand
TTAGAAAGGGTGTGTGATTGGTATGGAAAAGGAAAATGTATTCAAATGGAAGCATTATCAGCCTGATATTATTTTGTTAACGGTAAGATGGTACCTACGGTACAACCTTAGTTTTCGTGATTTGGTGGAAATGCTAGAAGAACGGGGTTTATCCATTTCTCATACAACGATTATGCGTTGGGTWCAYCAGTATGGTCCKGAATTGGACAAACGAATCCGWCGTCACCTYAAACAAACAAATGACTCTTGGAGAGTCGATGAAACATATATCAAAGTAAAAGGTCAATGGATGTATYTGTAYCGTGCTGTTGATTCGAAAGGAAACACAATTGATTTTTYCCTAAACAAAACAAGAGACCAGAAGGCTGCAARGCGCYTTTTCAAGAAAGCTTTGCGGTCTTTTCATGTTTCAAARCCACGTGTKATAACAGTCGATAAGAAYCCRGCTTATCCTATAGCAATTGAACAGTTGAAAAAAGAAAAAAGCATACCTGATGGTATGCAACTTAGACAACAAAAGTACTTGAATAACATAGTAGRACAAGATCATCGCTTTATAAAGWAGCGARTYCRTTCTATGCTAGGGTTMAAATATTTTGACACAGCTACATCTATTCTTTCGGGAGTAGAAGCCATGCATATGATAAAAAAAGAACAGGTTGATTTACGGGACCAGTCTATTCAAAATCAGAAAGAATTCATCCATCAATTGTTTGGACTTGCAGCATAAAATACGATTCCGTTAGGAATTTATGCACTTTATTATCTTTTATTCTATTTTTGCACCAGAACCAGTTATCTTCCATAACACGCTTGAGAAGTAGAAACCTTCCCAAAAATATAATGTGAGGAAATTTCGTTTATCTTAACACTACCCCTTATACAAGGCATGTTAGAAACAAATAACTCTAACTTAATACCTCATTAACAGTTGCACTGTCCACAATTTGAATAAACTTCTTAACCTTATCGTTCTCATCAAACTCATACAGATGACAAAAATCTGCTATGAACGATTTCCCTGTATCTTTATATGTTCCACTATATTTTCCATAAACGATAACAGTATTGTTATTAAATGTATAAATTTCATCTTTAGCGCTATAGTTATCCCATTCCGTGCCAAGACGTTCATGTACATTTTTCACTACTTCATCTGGACCTATAT
>NZ_JBFTMA010000992.1:0-1170 GCF_056396725.1 Bacillus sp. 05T31 | reverse complement strand
ATCGTCCTCTTATAGAACATAAGCTCCTATTTCACTTTTCTATTCATCTAATAAACATGAAAAAGTGCCGAAATCCTTCTTCCACAAGAATTCGGCACTTTTTTTATTAAAACCGATTCATTCTTTCCTACTTTTCCACATAAACCGATTTAACTATCGTACGATTATAAGGTTGTCCTTCCTTATTCATYCCTTTCATATCAATTGTAACGTTATATACACCTGGCTGTTCTATATTTTTCAAAGCACCTGTAAATGTAGTTGTATTAATGTTTTTCGATTCATTTGATTCAGAAACTAATTTTCCATCTTTATTAATTACTCGTACTGTTACTGAAAGATCGCCTTTCATTTCTGGAGCTACAGGTGATTTTTTGAGTTTATACTCTGCTTTATTTACTTTAACCTTTGCCGGCATTTGAAGGACGAACGGAGCATCTTTTTTGTAATCGGTCACGATTAAATATGCATCTTTCGGCTGCTTCGCCATCATTTTAACTTGCCATTCTCCTGCTTCCATTTTATCAAATTTAAATGTTCTTATAGTGGCTCCTTTAAAGAGAGATTCACCTTCACCAGTAGATACAGCACTATCTTTATTTGTATAAACTTTTCCTTTTGGAGATATTAGTTGTATTTCTACATCTGAAGAAGCTGTTAAAATAGAAACTACCCCTTCTGCTTTTTTATCAACTGCGACAGTTTGTCCTACCCACTCATTTTGTGACAACTCTCCTCCTAAAATAGCTTGATTAGAAGTTGTGTTTAATTGTTCTACCTTATCCTCTGAACTATTGCTCTGGGCTAATAAAGCTGGTACTGGTACATTTACTGTCCGTAAATATGGTTCAATTCGTGCGAAAACGGCTGAACCTTTTCGTATATTATCATGATCAAATCGTGAATCTGTAAATAAATGTGTTCCATATGGTAACTTAGCACTCCATTCGTTCACCAATCCATCATTAGAACCGTATGATGACAAATACAACCCGCCCATAGATAGTGCTGAAAAAACAGGTCCCCAGCTTGTCCCAGTAGCCGTATAGTAACGGTTTAATTTAGCTGCAGGATTATTATCTATTGTAGAACGAAACTTTGCCATTTCACCTATTTGYAATGAATATGTCCCATCATCTTTTTGWCCTAATATAGAGGCAAGCCATCCTG
>NZ_JBFTMA010000991.1:0-1170 GCF_056396725.1 Bacillus sp. 05T31 | reverse complement strand
GTGTTACCTTGAGGCCCAGTGGAACCAGTAGCACCCGTGTTACCTTGAGGCCCAGTGGAACCAGTAGCACCCGTGTTACCTTGAGGCCCAGTGGAACCAGTAGCACCCGTGTTACCTTGAACACCTTGAGGTCCAGTAGCACCTGTGTTACCTTGCGTACCTTGAGGCCCAGTGGAACCGGTAGCGCCCGTGTTACCTTGCGTACCTTGAGGCCCAGTGGAACCAGTAGCACCCGTGTTACCTTGAATACCTTGAGGCCCAGTGGAACCAGTAGCACCTGTGTTACCTCTAGGTCCGGTAGCACCAGTAGCGCCCGTGTTACCTCTAGGCCCAGTGGAACCAGTAGCACCTGTGTTACCTCTAGGTCCGGTAGCACCAGTAGCGCCCGTGTTACCTCTAGGACCAGTGGAACCGGTAGCGCCCGTGTTACCTTGAATACCTTGAGGACCAGTGGCACCTGTATTACCTTGAGCACCTTGAGGTCCAGTAGCACCTGTGTTACCTCTAGGTCCGGTAGCACCAGTAGCGCCCGTGTTACCTCTAGGACCAGTGGAACCAGTAGCACCWGTGTTACCTCTAGGTCCGGTAGCACCAGTAGCGCCCGTGTTACCTCTAGGACCAGTGGAACCAGTAGCRCCAGTGTTACCTCTAGGTCCGGTAGCACCAGTAGCGCCTGTGTTACCTCTAGGTCCGGTAGCACCAGTAGCGCCCGTGTTACCTCTAGGTCCAGTAGGTCCTCTGCCGAACGAAGCTGAATTAACTAGAGTAGTTTGTAACTCTGCAATTAATTTAAGGAGTTCTTGGAGTGTACAAGGATCAATTCGGAATAACTTTGTAATGTAAAGTAAATAATTAATTAAAATTTGAAGTTCAATAAATACAGCACTTGCTACGAAGGTTGGATTTTTTAATATAGTTATTAAGTTTTTAATAATGGCTAGCCCTTGTGCTTTCAGGGAGGAAGTAGCGTCTAGTGAACAGATGAATTTGCTTAGTAGGTTCAATGTATCTATTAAATCTTCAATATTTTTTGGGGATGGATCAGCGAAAAGTTTTGGGATTAGGTTTGTTAAATCGGTAATGATTGCGCGGAATGTTCTAATTTGTGCTTTAGTAATTGGAATCGATGGGGTGGTTTGAATTCGTCCAGCGCTACTTGGAAAGCATGGT
>NZ_JBFTMA010000990.1:0-1172 GCF_056396725.1 Bacillus sp. 05T31 | reverse complement strand
GTGCTACTTCTTTATTGCATTAGATAGCAATGTAATTTATAATACGTTTAAATGATTAAATTCTTAAACGGAAGGTAATGTTAGCGAAATGAACTGTAATGATAAAGTAATGCATATTTTAGAAAATTTAAGACCATGTTTCCAAGGGTTGGGAGATCCAACTCGTCAGCAAATTGTATCGCTTTTAATTGATAAAGATAGCTTGAATGTGACGCAAATTGCGGAGCATATTCCCATGTCAAGACCTACTGTATCTCATCATTTGAAAATATTGAAACAATCAGGGTTACTTCGAGTTCAGAAAAAAGGCACTGAAATGTATTATTGTCTTGAGTTTAATGAAACAATAAATCTTTTAAAAGAACTTGTTTCTTTAGTTGAAGATGAATGTAAGAATTAGGTACTCATTTATAGTTTAGGGACACCTTTTGTCCCTTTTTTTAGCAACATTAAGTTAAAAGGTTTAAGTTTTTAATTATTTAAACTTATAATCTCATACTAATTAAAATGGAGGTTTCAGATGAATAAGAAAACAGTATTAATTGTTGGTGGGTATGGTGTTGTTGGTAGTCAAATTGCTCAAATTTTACATGATCGACATCCTGATTTGGAAATTAGATTAGGAGGAAGAACCTTAGGGAAAGCGTTACCTTTTGAATCAGAGAGAGTAAAAATAGTCACTGTAGACAACACAACAGATGATCCTTTAAGAAATTTGGATGATAATTTCACATTAGTTGTTAATGCGGTTAATGACCCGCAAGATAGACTACTTTTATCTGCAGTTCGAAAAAAAATTCCATTGGTTGACATTACTCGTTGGACTGAACGTTTTAAGAGTTCTATTGATCGATTAAAAAATGTTGAGGTCCAATCCCCTGTTGTATTAGCTTCAGGGTGGATGGGAGGGACAGCAGCCCTTTTTGCTAAAATGTATTCAAAAGATCTTCAAGAGGTTACGGTTGATATCAACGCACTATATTCTCTTCAAGACAAAGCAGGACCAAATTCAACAGCATATATGGACCGGTTAACGATTCCATTTGAAGTCAAAGCTCGAGAGGGAATGCGACAGGCTTATCCAATGACTGATCCAATCAAAGTCCGCTTTCCCAACGGTTATATAACCAAATGTTATCGTTTGGATACTCCTGATCACGTAACCCTGCCAG
>NZ_JBFTMA010000989.1:0-1172 GCF_056396725.1 Bacillus sp. 05T31 | reverse complement strand
GGTTAACGGTTCAAGATTATGTGCAGTATACAGGATGGATGAAAGAACAAGGGGTAGATTTAATCGATTGTAGTTCTGGTGCTGTTGTACCCGCACATATTGATGTGTATCCTGGTTACCAAGTACAATATGCTAAACATATTAAGGAGCATGTTAACATCGCGACTGGTGCGGTAGGATTAATTACAACCGGATCACAAGCAGAGCAAATTTTAAATAATAACGAAGCAGATTTAATTTTTATCGGACGCGAGTTACTTCGTAATCCATACTTCCCAAGAATAGCTGCCAATGAACTTGGCTTTGAATTAAAAGAACCATATCAGTACCGACGAGCACCCGGGAAAATTAAAACTAATAAATAAAACCGAGAAATTATTCTTCTCGGTTTTACTTATTTTATTTCTATAATATCGTTTGAACTATAAATATGAATACCAGATTCTTCACGCAGCGCTGTTATATACATTCCTTTCGCCACATCTTTAGCTGAAATTGGTTTATACTTTTTAAAAGCCCCTTTAAATATAAACGGAAGAATACGAGATAATTTCTCAGCCATTCTTTCCCCCAAGCGATATTCTTGTCGATTTCCAACTAATAATGACGGCCTGAAAATGTGTATGCCACCAATAACTAGCTTTTTCAGCTCCTCTTCCATTTTCCCCTTCACTTGCGAGTAAAAGAAAAATGATTTAGGTTTTGCTCCCATTGATGAAATAACAAGAAAATTTTGTACGCCTTGTTTTTCAGCTAAGCAGGCAGCTCGCAATGTATATTCATAATCTACTTTTTTAAAATTCGACTTCGATTTCGCTTTTTTTATCGTTGTTCCTAAGCAACTAAAAACATCATCTACTGCAAAAAATTCTTTATATTCCTCTAATACTGAAAAATCCACCTGTTTCTGTTGCAATTTCTCATGCTGTAATTGTAATGGTTCCCTTACAAAAATAGTAACCGAATCGTAGTAATCTGAGTCAAGTAATAGTCGCGTTATTTCTTGTCCAACTAACCCACTTGCGCCAAGTACTAACGCTGTTMGCTTATTCATATATGTGTATACCTCTTTATTTACTATTCTCTCCTATAGCTAATTGTCGCTAACAGGAGTTTCCGTTCTCCCATTTTATCATAAGTAAAGCGCTATGCGTATGCATAGTGCTTTACTT
>NZ_JBFTMA010000988.1:0-1173 GCF_056396725.1 Bacillus sp. 05T31 | reverse complement strand
GAGCTTGTTCATCAGCCTGGCGTTTTTGCTCTTCTTGTTGTTTACGAGCTTGTTCATCAGCCTGGCGTTTTTGCTCTTCTTGTTGTTTACGAGCCTGTTCATCAGCTAGACGTTTTTGCTGATCCTCTTGTTGTTTACGAGCTTGTTCATCAGCTAGACGCTTTTCATCTTCTTGCTCTTCGGCTTGGCGTTTTTCATCTTCTTGTTGTTTACGAGTTTTTTCGTCCGCTTCTTTCTTTTCTACTTCCTTTTTCTTTTCGTCATCTTTTTTCTCTTCACTATTAGAAGCGACTTGTTTATTAGTTGCTGTCGTTTTTTCAGAAGAAGGACCTGAAATACCTAATAGCACAACAAAAATGACAAATAAAATAGCTGTAATGATAAATTGTTTTTTTGCAACACCTGTCTTTTTAATTACAGATAATATTGCTAGTACGAGGAAGAAAATAAATAAAACAAAGCTTAAAATAGAAAAGAATTCAACGATTGGGTGATTAGAAGTCTCTGCGCCAGTTATTATTAAGACGATTGAAATCATAAAAAGAATAACAGTAGGACGCCCATATTGTTTTGCTTTGCCATTTTTCTTAAAGAATGAAATGATACATAAGATTAAAAGAATAAAAGCTATAAAAAATAAAGCTACACCAATATTACTCAAAACTGCCATTTTCATACCTCCATTTGTAAGATTTTCTCTATTGATTATATAGGGATTTATTGGATATTACACGTTTTATATTAATTTAGAAAATTAATATTTTTAATAGATTAATAAACATTTATTTCGTATATAAGGAAAAATAGATATATTTACTATTACATTTTAAAAGAGATTTCATAAATTATAGTATATCGATTGAAAGGAGGAGATTTGAATGGAATTTCAATTATTAGTGAATTGCGTGTTACAAGAAGGGAATGCTTACTTTTTAGTAACAAAAGTAGACGATGTTATTACGTTGAAAGTGCCAATTACAGCAGGAGTAGCAGGTTTATTCTTAGCTTTAGGTGTACCAAGATGTTCTTAATTTAGCTTTTGATAGTAAAAGGATGAGGGACAAGCCTTCCCCTTTTACTATTACATAATTTTTTTATGTAAACTAAATAAGGCTTTTTAAGTTTTTTAATATTATTTTTGCCATAGCACGTTTAAAACGGACATGCATATAC
>NZ_JBFTMA010000987.1:0-1873 GCF_056396725.1 Bacillus sp. 05T31 | reverse complement strand
ATTTAATACAAGCAATTGAAGAATATATTTACTTTTATAACTATAAACGGTTCCAAAAACGACTCAACCATCGAGCTCCGATAGAATATCGAATCTCGATGGCTGCTTAGTCTTTTTAATACTGTCTACTTGACAGGGATAAGACCAAACATGGAGTCCCTTTCTTTATTTTTTGGCCATGCAGAGAAAAGAATTGACTTACTTTTCATATGTAACTATAATGGTTACAAAATAACCATCAGTAATAGCGGTGAGTTATATTTTTTTAACACGATTGTAACTAAGTTGGTTACAGTTAAAAAAGAAAACATAAAACAACCAAAAAATGTAAAACCTTTAAATAGCAACATGAGAAAGGAGACGGGGATTTTGAAGCGGTTTAAGTTTTATATGATTAGCGGTATTGTTCTTGTTTTATTAATAGTATGTAACTTCGTTGATAAGCCGATTGCGAAGGTTGAAGAAGTGAARGATACTGTKATGATGARGMTRAATACGAAAGAGAGTATGGCGCAGATTGATGGRCAGACGATYTATTTTAAGCAAATTGGTGAGGGGAAACCGCCTTTACTTATGCTTCACGGGTTCGGTGGTTCTTCAGATGGGTTTAATGATATTTATCCGGAACTTGTAAAGGATCATACGATTATTGCAGTTGATATTTTAGGGTTTGGGCGTTCTTCTAAGCCGATTGATTTGATTACGGATTATAATAAAAATGAAGTGAAAAATAGTCGCGATGATAAAGAGCATTATGATCAGCTTACGAAAATGAGAGAGCGCCGCATTGCGATGGAAGCAGATAAAATTAAGGTACCGACTTTAATTATTTGGGGACGACACGATAAGAGTGTTTCTTGGAAAAATGGTGAACTGTATCATCAGTTATTTGCAAATAGTACGTTTCATATCATTGAAAAAGGATACCACGCGCCGTTCCGCCAAGAGCCAATCGAGTTTATGGAATATGTACAAGCGTTCTTCGCGAAGAATCCACAATAAAGTGAAACTTTAATCAGTGGGGGTTTTGTCCCTCCCCCACTGATTATTAGTTGAACCAATCGGGCGTTTACGGGCAGTTGATCTCCCACTTAACTTCTTCGCTTCAGCTGAATTTTGAGGTAGGAGTCTTACTGCCCGTTAATGCGGGATGAAATTTTAAGCATAAATCCACTTCTTTCCTCATAAAGTGAAACTAATAAGGCTTGTCTAAGGAAAGGGATGAACGAAAGTGGAAACTTTACCATGGTGGATTTATCTTGTAATCATTGGGATTGTATTGAGTGGCTACATGGTTTTATATACTTCGAAAAAAGAGCAAGAGATGGATAATGATTTTATCGAAAAAGAAGGCGAAGTATATATGAAGCGCTTAGAAGAAGAACGAGAGAAACGTAACCAGGATAGTGATAAAGATTCGGTACTGCTTTAATAGAAACTTTTAAAGAAGAGAAAAGCGTTTAGTTTCTCTTCTTTTTATTGTTCGGGAAATTATTATAGAAGAAAAGTATATAAAATCTACATGACATAAAGTGCGAAATGGCGCTATGTTAAGATGTAACGCACAAGTTGCACAGGTTACGCAACGATAACTAGCTTTACTCTTCATCATTTATTTGACCATACTAGACATAGAGAGGTGATAAACACAGTATGATTTTTAGTGAACGTTTAAAAGAAGAAAGGGAAAAAGAAATTGGTCACAAAATGATTTGGCTGAAAAAATTCATGTAAGTAGGCAGTCTGTTTCGAAATGGGAGACGGGAAAGAACTATCCGAGCATTGAAATTATTATTCATTTAAGTGATCTGTTCGGTATTACAATTGATGAGTTATTGAGGAGTGATGAAGAGTTGACGCAGAAAGTAATTGA
>NZ_JBFTMA010000986.1:0-1176 GCF_056396725.1 Bacillus sp. 05T31 | reverse complement strand
GCAAAGGCACAACGAGTATTAGCAAGACGCAATAAAGGTTCTGAGCGTTGGAATAAACAACGTATTCGTGTAGCTAAGTTACATGAGAAAGTAGCGAACCAACGTAAGAATTTCCTTCATCATGAGTCTAAAGAGTTGGCTACTCATTTTGATGTTGTAGCTATTGAAGACCTAAACATGAAAGGAATGTCGCAAGCACTTCATTTTGGAAAAAGTGTCGCTGACAATAGTTGGGGAATGTTCACTTCTTTTTTAGCTTATAAACTATACGAACAAGGAAAACAACTTATGAAAATAGACAAATGGTTTCCTTCCACAAAAACATGTAGCAGTTGTGGGAATGTAAAAAATATGTCATTGTCTGAACGAGTATATTCTTGTATATGCGGTGTAAATCTCGATAGAGATTATAACGCAGCTATCAATATCAAAAATGAAGCAATACGTCTATTAGCGTTAGCATAAATAGCAATAAAATAACCTTTGGAACAAGGGAGTTAGCTCGGCTGTCTTAGGACGAATTCGTTAGCTATCAAAAGTAACGACTAACCGAGAAGCCCCCACTTCAAACAGTCCGTTAGGACGTTAAGTGGCGGTAGTTCACAAGATAGATTATAATAAAGGTCTATACGCTAAAATTCTATTCGAAATAATAATTACAATGGAAAAAAATAAAAAAACAGGCAATTGCATGTGAACTGACGCAATTACCTGTTTTTCTCACTTTCACCTATTTATTTTTTAAAATTTCATTAACCTCTTCCGCACTTAATTCAGCAGCTTCTGCAACCTTCTCTATAGGTAACCCTACTTTAATCATGTTTTGAATTAGTTGTATTTTTGCTTCTTTTGCACCTTTTTCTTCTGCTGTTTCTATTTCAGATACTCTGTCTTTTATCGTCTTTTCTCTAGCCTCGTAGTAACGCAGAAAATCCTTGTTACTTCTTAAACGCTCCCAATCCTCTATTTCTTGTTTAAAAACAGAATCTTTTTCCATTACTATCTCCTTTAGGATTCTTGTTAATTTCTCACCTTCATATATAGGAAATTAGAAGGATTTTCAGAAATTTGATACCTACAAATTCACAACATTAATTATTTTGTAGAATTTCATTAACCTCTTCTACACTTAATTCAGCAGCTTCCGCTACCTTCTCTATCCGCTACCTTCTCTAT
>NZ_JBFTMA010000985.1:0-1564 GCF_056396725.1 Bacillus sp. 05T31 | reverse complement strand
CTCTCGGAAGGCCTCGTCAAAATAAAAATACAAAGTCTACAAAAGAAATCATTTTAGAAGTTGCAACTAGGTTATTTCTCACTCAAAATTATCAAGTTGTTTCAATGGATGAGGTCGCGAAAGAATGTGGAGTTACAAAAGCAACTGTCTACTATTACTATTCAACAAAAGCTGATCTATTTACCGCTACTATGATTCAAATGATGGTGCGCATAAGAGAAAATATGGATCAAATACTCTCTACGAATAAAACTTTGGAAGAAAGATTATTGAACTTTGCTACAGTATACTTACACGCAACGATGGATATTGATATGAATAATTTTATGAAAGATGCAAAACTTTCTTTATCTGAAGAGCAATTAAAGGAATTAAAAAATGCCGGGATTAAGTCATCAAAATTAAATTGATTATATTTAATAAAGAGCACATTTGAAATTCCTTCAAACATGCTCTTTATTAATTTAAGGGTTTTATTTATATACTAGCAATTAAATTATACTTTAGCACTGATTAACAAAAAATTCTTATCTATAGCTCTTGAATTTGTGCATTTATATTCCCCTTACTTAATCCACCATGGTAACAAACTACAGAATCAATTTCTAGATTTAAATACTTCTTCAAAGAATTTTGCGCTTCTTTTATATCCAAAGTAGTTGGGGCATGAATTCCCCCTAAAATTCCGTTTACACTATACATTGAATCCCCAGCGATAAGAGTTTTACTTTGTCTCAAATATAAACTAATATGACCAGGAGTGTGCCCTGGGGTATGAATAATAAGAATACCACCGCAATATGGAAGTTCTTGGCCKTCAACCAAAGTATCATCCACTTTTCCTTTTGGTGGATTCTGTACTTGTGCATCCTTCAACAAAGGTAACTCCCCCTCGATATATGGCTTATCTAGATCGTGAGCATAGACTTTTATATTACTTCCACAGTTTTGTAATAGTTCAGGAAGACTACCTATATGATCTATATCTTGATGCGTCAAAATCACGGCTTTTAGTTTATCAAACGATACTCCAACCTTACCCATTTCTATTCGTATATCTTCAATTTGTCCAGGAAATCCAGTATCTATTAAAACTGCCATTTCATCATCCCATAAAAGAATTGGGTGAATAATATACTCTTGAAATTCAAGATGTAACATCTCTACCCCTTTAGCAATCTCCATAACATTATTCTCCTTTATAATGAAATTTTTGAAATCTAAAAATTGGCCTGATAAACAAGTAATTCTAAATTACAAAGCCTCGCTATCGTTTAATATGTTTCGTCATACCAATCGAAAATTCCTCAAATCCAATTGATTCATAGTAATATTTTAAATCTTCAACACACATAAGTTGTGGAATAACTCGTTTTTTTGCACAGTGCCGGATTAATCGTTCCACTATTTCCTTTCCAATGCCTTTGGACTGATATTCCGGTAATACACACACTCCGCAAATAATGCCAGTAATTACACCATCTGATATAACACGTCCCATCCCTACTAACTTTTGGTCATCAAAAACATATATTGCATACCAACTTTGTTTACACATTTGCTC
>NZ_JBFTMA010000984.1:0-1185 GCF_056396725.1 Bacillus sp. 05T31 | reverse complement strand
CTATTAAACTCTCCATTAAAGAAACCTTTAGAAATTTTCTTTTTTAAATTTGGATGATTACTATTTCCTGTTGGTTGATAAAATTCTAATTTCGTCCACAAATCCTCTACTATATCTTTGTCTGAACATGCTATTTTCTTGCCTTCAATAGCATAATATTCTATGTCATTTTCTGAATACCTAGATTCTTTATTTTTATTACTGAGATATTCAATAACTTCATTAATATCAAAATATACAGGACTATCATAAGTGACATTTAATAAAGGATTATGTTTGATTTTATTACTAATAACAGCTTTTTTAAATTGAGAAATTTGATTATGAGAATTTGCCTCATTAGATTCAATAAAGAAGTCTTCTAATTCTTCTGCATTCATTAACCAGTAAGGAATTTTTAAATTATTTTGTTCAATACTTAAGTATCTATAGTTACCTTCAAAAGCATTTCTATATTCACCATGTATATCAAAAATAATTATATGTGTATTTTTGATATTTATACTTTTACTCTTATTAGCTTCTTGGAGTATTTTAGCGACAGTACATGATTTACCCGAACCTGTAGATCCCACTACAGCTAAATGTTTAGAGAAAAATTTATCTCCATCTACCATAATATCTATACTCTCATTTGCACTATGTTTTGAAAATATAAATGGTTGGTCCTTATTTTCAAAAATAGCTCCTAGTTCTTGTTCAGATAGTAGACTAACAGAAGTTGGGGGTATACTAATGTTCTTTATACCTCTTTTATACTTCAGTGATCCCTCGATTTGTTCCAGCTGACCGATCGGATATGTATCAAGAAAAAAGTTTCCTTCTGGATTTGAACCATGTTGCATCACATCATCCGAATGGACTTCAGCCATTTTAAAACTTTGCACCATAGTTACTATACCCTTATCGTTACCATCTTCAATTTTAAGAAATGAGCCAATTTTCAAATCTGATCCAGTATTTTCAGCCTTCCACTGATTAAAGTTAATAATTTCAATGATGATTTTATTATTTTCAAAACTTCTTACTCTTAATTGATTGTCTTTTTCCATATTAGCCTCCAAATAACTGCATTATTTCATGTTCGCTTAAATTGTTTAGATTAAGTTTATTAATAGTCGAATTGGAATCTATTGATGCTAAATTACTTTCTGAATTATTCATAAGAATATGAAACGGATGGTC
>NZ_JBFTMA010000983.1:0-1185 GCF_056396725.1 Bacillus sp. 05T31 | reverse complement strand
GTTTGCTTCTCTCTTAGCAGGTAAACCAATAAAAAAAGTTCTATTGATTTCTATAGTTATATTTGGTCTTGCAAATGCATTAACTGCAGTATCTCCAAACTTTTCGGTATTCTTAATATCAAGGGCAATTGCCGGTGTTGGTGCTGGGTTATTTTCTCCTTTAGCTGTTGCAGGCTCAACTATGTTAGTACCTGTAGAAAAGAAAGGACGTGCACTTGGTTTAACAATAGGTGGCATGAGTATGGGAACTGTATTAGGTGTTCCTATAGGTCTTTATATCGCTGACCAATTTGATTGGCAATCAGCAATGTGGTTTGTGGTACTACTTAGTTTAATTGCTGCTATTAGTATTCTTAAGTTTCTACCACATGTTCCAGTCACAGCACCACCTGCTATGAAAGAAAGACTTGCAATGTTTTTAGATAAAAGAGTTACTATTACTGTCTTAATTACATTCTTTGCGAGTATTTCAAGTTTAGGTTTATATACTTATCTATCACCATTATTACAAGATCTAGATAACTCAAGTGATTTAACAGTGTATTTATGGGCTTGGGGATTAGGTGGATTATTTGGAAGTATAACAATTGGATATTTAATTGATTACTTCAAAAAACCAAAAACCTTAATGGCTCTTATTTTAATTATTTTAACAGTCTCAGTTGTATGTATTCCGATAATGATTAATCTAACAATTATAAAGTACTTACCATTTTTCATATGGGGAGCAATGGGATGGGCATCAGGAGCACCACAGCAACATATTTTATTATCCTACCAACCTAAACATGGAAGTGCAGCTGTAGCCCTCAATAGTTCTATTAACTATCTAGGAAGTTCGGTAGGTGCCACATTAGGTGGAGTAGTAATTTCTCTTGGAATGGGGACTATGGCTCTAATCTACTTTGCGATAATTTCTATGTTTATTTCATTAGGTCTTCAATTCTACAGCATGAGAAGTAATACCTTTAAAATAGTTACTACTAAAAAAGCTGTTTAAAATAGATCTATTACAATTATTAAACATAGAAATGGGGGTTCTGGTGCAAACATTTTTTGAAGATATAAAGAAGTGAAGAAATTCCTAACGGAATCCACTTTTATGCTGGAATACCGAATAGTTGATGAATGAGGTTCACCTGATTTTGGACAGACTTCCCCCCTTGAGAGGTTTGTCCTTTTTTC
>NZ_JBFTMA010000982.1:0-1186 GCF_056396725.1 Bacillus sp. 05T31 | reverse complement strand
GGTTTATTCCCTCCATAACGAGGAATCCAAATAAAATCAGCATCAATATTGCGAGCTCCAAATGATACATACGTGTGATGTCCTACATATAAACCAATTTTTTTTGCACCTAATCGGCGTAATTCATCAATAAATGCTTGAGTCCCGCCTTGCATATCTACCATTGTTTGAACTTCTACATCTGCCACCCAAAATTTAGCGTTTTTATCGCCACGATTCCAAAAATCTTGCGCTTCTTTTTTTGCATCTGAAATAGATATAAAACGGCAAAATGCATAATTCCCAAATGGAATACTACGTTTCTTCATTTCTTTCACATAACCTTGATACATAAAATCGACCGTATTCGAACCATCTTGAACTCTAGCAATAACTAAATCTAGCTGAGACGCTGCAATATCCCAATTAATATTTCCATTCCATTTCGAAATATCTACAATATAACCCATTACTAATCAACTCCTTTTTATTATCTTATTCAAAGCTTGTTTTATTGCTAGACCCATACGCCTAATAGCAAGCTTCTATAAGACAAATAAATATATTTTCATCATTTTTTAAAACTAAATAATTTCTTTTTATCCATAATAAATAAGTCCTTCTTTTTTTCATTTGTAAACGATAAACTTGCGTTTATTTCATACTAAGTATTGGGATAAAACTATAAATAATGTACATACTACATATAAGCAATTTTTGCTTAKACTCATRAMTGACCTCCAAKATTTTTCAATCTCCCTGTAAAAAGGCAGCTAAAAAAAGCTGCCTTTTTACAATTTATTATATAAAGACAAGTTAATTAACGCTTATTCCCTCATATTAGTCTGTTTTTAAGCTTTTTATAAACATGATATATATTTTTTCACAACACTATTTTGATACGTAATAGAAATTACATCAACTCATACAGTATATGTAATAATCAACTACAATAAAAATTACATATTATATTAATATGTCTTCCTAATTAAAAGGAAATAAACATATAACCTCTGTTATGTAAGGAGTTTATTTAATGAAAAAAATCCCTATCGTATTCAAAGTTCCCCCGAATTCAAAGCTAAAAGTTACATTCTATGGTCCTTGTAACGAAGTAATTACAAATGTATCTTTAATTAATCAACTACTCACCCCTACCTGCCAAACTGTATCTCAATATCCAGACTTCAAGAAATATATAACTGAA
>NZ_JBFTMA010000981.1:0-1926 GCF_056396725.1 Bacillus sp. 05T31 | reverse complement strand
GTACATGTTTGTAAAAGCAGAAAGGTTAGTAATACGAAAATTTGAGTTCAAAGATTGGCAAGCTGTCCATGAGTATACATCAGATATCAATGTTATGAAATACATACCTGAAGGGGTTTTTACTGAAGAAGATACAAGGAACTTTGTGAATGAAAACATTGGTAAAAACGCTAAGAACTTTCCTGTGGTATTAATAGATGAAGATATCCTGATTGGTCATATAGTTTTTCATCAATATTTTGGTGAGCATACTTATGAGATTGGTTGGGTGTTCAATTCAAAATACTTCAATAAAGGATATGCTTCTGAAGCAGCACAAGCTACATTAAAATATGGCTTTAAGGAAATGAAATTACATAGGATAATAGCTACATGTCAGCCACAAAATATCCCATCATATCGAGTGATGGAGAAGATTGGAATGAGAAGAGAAGGCTATTTCAGGAAGTGTATACCACATGGGAATGAATGGTGGGATGAATATTATTACGCTATTTTAGAAGAAGAGTAGTGTCTCAGAACGCATTATTTAAATTGAAACTCCTATCCCTAAAGAGGCAAGTTGACTAACGTTAGTAGGATTCTTGCTATCGAAGGCGAAGTCCATGTCTGCTATCGCTGACGTGCAAGACCGTGGTGTCCCATTATCCTGAAAGCAATTTTATCTAAACCTGGATTTTTACCAAACTTAAGTAATGATTCTTCCATTGTATTTCCTGAGGAAGAAGAAATAAATAAAGGAAATGAAGGATCTACTATTACATTCCCCAAAGAGGATTCCGCTAATAGTGAAGGGAACTCTAGCTTCATTTTCCCAGAATAATTGTAGAGATACCTTTTATTTAGTATGAACGAATCTTATATAACTAGTTGTTTATAATACTAGTCAGATAGGCTCTTATGTGTAATAGCATAAGAGCCTATCTGTTGTACTTTTAACCATATGAGGAGGAAAGTACTTCTGGGTATATTTTTAGTGTAGTGAAGTGTCTTATATCAACATTTTAAAACTGCTAGGAAAGTGTGCTATTGTCCATGAAAAATATTGAGAAAATATTGAGAAAACGTTGAGAATGTTGCAATGCTATTAATCGTTGAGGAGTTAATTATGCCTTGTGATTTTATAAAAAAATAAAATAAGAAAGAGAACAGTTGCGTAGACTGTTCTCTTAAGGAGCGGAAGTGCTGAACATTTTCAATGACAATGATTCAAGCATTCCGTTAATAGTATGTGCATATATTTGCAGTTCATACAAGAAGGTAGCTAAAAAATAGCTACCTTGCTCAGGGAGAATTCAAGAAAATCAGAGATTCATTATGGATACAGATAGGCTGTTACCAACCTATTCGTATTATTGGAAAGGATTCCATAAATTATTCATAAGTTAAAATCTCACTTCATTATAGGTTCATTGGCTTGCAAAGTAAAAATAGCACTTTTCAAAAATGCTCTTTTTAAGATGTGCATTAGGACTTGAAAGAGGCATCAATAACAATTTAAGAGGAGATATCTTTATACAATATATGGAGGTGCTATGGAAAGGTGACGATAAAAAGAAAAAGAGCAGTTAGAATAAACTAACTGCTCAGCTCCAGGAGAATTGAAGACTTGGTTATTTATAGTTTTGACGGAACTTCGGGGTATTATTCAATAGTAGATGTAAAGAAAACATTATTAGAAAAGATCAAAAGGTATACGTACCTTTTGAAGTGTTAGAATACTCCTGAAGAAATAAATAATTCTAATTATAAAGGGCAGTTAATATTAATTCATTTTTGGCATAGGTTTTGATCATTATAAATCCAATTTTTCTAGTTTTGGGACGTTTCATTTACAGAAGATAGATAATAACATAATTTTCTCAATAAGGAATTTACTGCTTTTAATATAATTTTTTAACAATTCATGGTATATCTGTATTAAGG
>NZ_JBFTMA010000980.1:0-1189 GCF_056396725.1 Bacillus sp. 05T31 | reverse complement strand
CAGTTCCACTTTACCTTTTTTATCCTATCATAAAATAAAAAAAAGAAAAATAAAAAGCCTAACATAAATTTTAATTTCATTATGTATATCTTCATTTTAGATTGGACATAAATAAATATAACAACATCATTTTCGATGTTGTTGCCAACCGCGGAGAAGACTTACGTTTCCCCATAAGTTCTTCCTCCGGTTTCTCCTCTCCCTTTGCCTTCTTACTAGTAGTACATACTAGTATTAGAAGGGCCCTGCTTTGCAGGGTTTTTTTATTTGTCTACTTTTCATTTAAAAAGTGAGGTGGTACAGTAAAAGAAAGAGGAGGAAAAAATATGATTCAACGCTTTATAGAACTCGGAGAAGGCTACTCTGACTTATATGAATTACTTCAAATTGCCAAAACAAACCAAGAACGTGTAACACATATGTTACAATTCGAAACTGTAAAAAACGAAAAAAAAGTGTGTTCACTTGTTGTAATACTAAAACCGACAACTACTGGTGATTTCCAACCATTATACATATGTCGTGAAGGCATTCCTGTACTTGAAAATAAAAAAAGTAAACGTGTCGTTTTATTTGAAGAAATGGCGGAACAAATAGGGAAAAAAGTTACTCCCTTTACTGTAAAACCATCAACAACTTTCCCTGAAAAAGAACTATTTTTTAATCATCTAATTGGTATTTTACGAATGAACAATTTCATTCCTCCAATGAAATAACACGTTATTTCAAGTAAAAAAATCCCCCGCTAAATTTAGCAGGGGATTTTTTTACTTAGCTATAATCGTATTCTTTTGCCCGATCAGGACGCGAATTTTCGAATTCCGTTTTTAAAAATGGGCGATACGACTGTTCTACTTTTTTTACAAAAGGAAGTTTATTCAATTTTTGCATCATATGCTCAATTTGTTCCATATCACAATATACAACGGCATATTTCAAACGTTTTGATATGTAATGAATGTTACCATATTTCCTTAAAATCTTGGCATGTTTCAATGAATGTAAATAAACAATCATACTTTGTCGTTGCCCGAACATAATCTTCTCCATCTTCTCCTTTTAAAAACTTATATTCTTATATTTTATGAAAACCAATCATAAATTTATGACATTAAAGAACAAACTCTGTATACGTTTTCTTCTATATTCTAAAAAAAAACGGGGTAATTTACCCCGTTTTTTAGAATAT
>NZ_JBFTMA010000979.1:0-1190 GCF_056396725.1 Bacillus sp. 05T31 | reverse complement strand
TATAAATGCTCCTTTTTCAATGCTCTGTTCACAGTTTAAACCTTCAAGTTACTTGAAGGTCAATAGAGAATCGAAAAATATATAAGCCTATTTTTTAACAACAGGTATTTGAATTTCCGTTACTTGCTCCTTTGGATTTTCTGTTACGGACCAATCAATTAATGCAAGTTCCAGTGCATCTCCGCACACTTCATATCCTTCGTTATCAATGTGCTTTAATAATTCCGTATACGTTGCGTCTGTTTCTTCATATGGTCCATGGTGATAAGAACAGGCAAATATCCCTTCTTTTATTTCATCTGAAGTGTGCGCTTCAAAAGGCATGTAATCCAATAAAATAAACACACTGTTATATGCTTGAAACTCATTTTGCATTAATGCTTTTTTTGAAACTGTTACACCGATATCACCTGAAAATAAACTATTATCAATTTGCTTCATATTTTTTTGCAACGAATGGATATAATATTCAAACATATCATCCGTTGTATTTGGTGCAACTGCAATTGCTGTAATTTTTCGTTTCGGTATCTTTTTATAAATAATTTGATTTGCTTCAGATTTCGTCGCTTTCTTCATTAAATGGATTTTATGTTCCATTTTTGCCAAAGCATACTCGATTTCTCTTTGTTTTTTCAGCATCATTTCTTGTTGTTTTTCAAGTAAATTCAGCGCATAAGATGGATTTCGTTCATCAATATATTTCTTTATTTCCTTTAACGGGATGTTCAATTGGCGTAAAAATTTAATCGTATCTAATAGTGAAAACTGATCAATTGTGTAATAACGATAATTGGTTTGAGGGTCAACAATTGACGGATGAAAAATCCCTTTTTCATCATAATAACGTAATGTAGATTCCGCTATATTATGCATTTTCGCCATTTCCCCAATTGTAAAACGTTGATTTAATAACATTTTTCTTTCTCCATTCATTATCTGTAAACTTTATTACTTCCTATTATATATCTATATCCCCCGTTTCTAAAACGAATCCTCTCATGAAAATCTGCCATTTTTTCATTGATTTTTAATAAATTTTATTATATATTAATTACAGGTTCAAATTACAAGTTCAAAAGAACTCGTAAATAGACCCTTTGTTTAATGGATCTTTACATATTATCATTAGGCAAATTCCGAGAAATCGTATGATAAAAATAAAAAATGATGAGGAGAGGATCAAATGG
>NZ_JBFTMA010000978.1:0-1191 GCF_056396725.1 Bacillus sp. 05T31 | reverse complement strand
CTATCTACTACATAACGATTTTTTGCTTGTTCTTCTGTTAGGTTTGGATAATAAATATCAATCCCTTTTACCAAACCATTATTAAAGCTCTCAATTGCATTCAAATCAAATTGTGGGGTTTTTCGATAGTAATCTTTCTTTGTGATTTTATTTCCCCCTCTGCCCGTAGTAACCTCTGGAAATGTTGCTCCAAAACGGATAATCACTTGGGGTTTAATAGCTTCAATCGATTGATAATTAGCCTTATCTCTTGGGAAACGATGCGGTTCATCAATAATGACTACTGGGCGTGTATCTTGTATAGCCTCTATCGGGCTTGTCGTTCCCCCAATTAATGTCTGATCATAATCATTATTGCTCATACTTTTTGAACGTAACATATCAGCATTAATTAATAATACTTCAATAGTATTAGAATTTTGTCGACTTCCTTCAACAAAATTAAGTAATTGCGCCGGGAAATTTTTACGTCCAGATTTAGATTTAAAATCACCCGCATTAATTACATTTAATTCGATCCTTACGTTTTCATAAAATTGAGAGAAATGCTGCTTCCCATAATCACTTTGTATGAAATTTTTAGCTCCTTCTTTAATCGCAGGACTTGGAACTACAATCACAAATTTGAAAATACCATACTGTTGATGCATTTCGTACATTAATCGTGTATAAACATAAGTCTTTCCTGTACCAGTCTCCATTTTCACATCGATATTTGAGATTTCATTATATCTGCCACTAATTAAYGGATTTGAATATACATAATCCACATCAGAATCATTAGCAGCATTATCTATTCCCGTAAAATTTTCCAGAATAGCTTTTAAGCTATCTTCTTGATGAGGTAGTTCTTCTAATAATATTTTCATTTTATATTCACTACCTCCCTAATATCTCTTAACTAAATTTATTTTACTATTCAATTGCTTCAAGCCAAGCTCCAATTCTCTTATACTTTCCAAACCAAATGAATATCCATATAAGACAATTGTTTGAACAACCAATTTATTAGTTCCAATCAAATTCAAAAGTTCTCTTGTTTGTTCAGAGTTCCAATGAGGGTTAATTAAATACAAACGACTATTGTCTATATAACTTGAAAGAATTAATTTAAATGGTTATCAAGTCAGTTATATAGACAATAGTCGTTTGTATTTAATTAACCCTCATTGGAACTCTGAACAAACAAGA
>NZ_JBFTMA010000977.1:0-1195 GCF_056396725.1 Bacillus sp. 05T31 | reverse complement strand
TCTTTATGCTCAGGGAAAGAACATTTTTGCAATAAATATGTGATCATTTCAATAGAGCTACTATCTTTCTCTGCTGTTTCTAATAAAAGCAATGTCCATCTTGCAAACAACAAAGGGTCCATCGTTTCTTTCGTTTCGTTTAAGTAAGTACAAATTGTTCGCCACCATAACGGGGATATTTTAGAATGATTTTTAAAAATCAATTGAAATAGTTCTTTTTGATGACTAAATAGAAATTGCTCCACTAACCATTCTGCAAGTAATTCATCTACTTCATCGTAATTTGCTGTAAGCAGAAATAAATTTCTTAGTTTCCCTTCTGCTTCAAGCCATTCCACCCATTCATAATCACGAGCAAATTCAACGAAGTACCGAACGGTTTCAATTTTTTTTATTGACTGTTTTATATAGGATAATTGCTCCTGCTCTACTGATGGAGGAACGGTTACAATATCACGAATACGCATTCTTTTCGTAATATAATTATCCCCCATTAATTCCGCCCACCGCTTCACCGCTTTCACAAGCGCCTGATGATTATTTGCTTTATTCGGATACACAATCGGTCTTATCCCTAAATGCTCCCAATGATATGTATTATCACCTTGTGCGACGAAAGCATAACGCCTTGTACTCGGTGGTAAGCCTGTTGCTAAATATTTCATTACAGGATCATTATGACTATACCCAACGAATAAAACAGTGTAATTTGAGAATAAATCAACTAAAAATCGTCTCGCCCATCCTTCTGTTAAGTAAGCCCTTCCAAAATCACCATCCGTTAAAATTAAAGCTTCTTTCTCTTGTTCTACATTCCCATGTATGTAAGCCAACCCTTTAAATGCTCTCCCTGTCGGTAAAGCAGGTGCATAATAAATATTCAGCTCTCTATTCATTYCTGTAATTACAGACGTAAAATGTTGATCAAAGTTTGTCGTTATAATTCGAACATCCGTATCTAACGGAAACAGCCTTGGAATCGCATAGTGTAATGGATTTGGTTTTGATTTTTCTATATTAACGAGGTCTCTTGCAACTTGATGCACATCTTTCGTTTTCGCAATTTTACCGAGATAATAATCGTGGGGTTCTGTCATCTCACGCCTTTCGACATATAAAGCTTTCGAAATTTCATCAACTAAATCATCGAAATTCGGTAAGTTTGACTTCCCCTTCATAGAAACTCCTGCTCCAA
>NZ_JBFTMA010000976.1:0-1200 GCF_056396725.1 Bacillus sp. 05T31 | reverse complement strand
CTCCCTTGAATCAATATCGGTAGTATAATTTTTAATTAATTTAGCCATATGCATTACATACGTATTATGAATATTTTGTTCTGAGAGCAAGGTTGATTTACAGCACATGTAATGTATCATTTTGGCGATTTCTTCTCTCTCTTCAGATTTTACACCAAGCGGGATAACTTCGAGTATGTACTGMTGTACTATCTCATTACAATCTAATTCGTATGCAGCCGTGCTATAGTAAATTCCCATTTGATCTACAAATAATCTCGTTTCATTCATAACATGTTCTTGGTCTCTAACAATATAGTTCGGTACATCTGAGTTAGTATTAATTCTAATTATGTTTATATCCTCTTTTAAATTTGAGATTATTTCAGGTGAAACCCCAATATTAACGCTTTTATTTTGCAATTCCTCTATCCAATATTTCCTCATATTGGCATCTACAATAAAATAAACTTCTTTATTTTGTTTATGTGCATCTTGTGAAATTTCAACTAATGTTTCTGACATAAATTGTTTAAAACTGACTCCTATATCATTCCTTTTTGATGGTTGTGGTAAAAACACTTTATTATTACCTATATTCAATAAAGTATGATCAATTGTGCCCCATTCTTCTTGACCATATAATTTATATAATATTTCTCTCCCATTTATTTTTGAAAAAATAGGTAAGAAATCATATTTAGACATTTTCTCAATTGATAAATTTACAATTATCCCCGGTAATTTTATCTTATTCCAACTACACTTTAAGAACCCCTTTTGTTCTAACAAACTAAGAATGGCATTAATAATTTCTTTTTTAGATACACTTTGTCCGATAAATAAATTAATAAATGCTGAAATACGTTCCGTTTGAGCGAATCCTTCCCGAATAATTTGCTTTGGATTAATTTTTTCGCGACCATCACAATTTTTTATTGCAATTAATGCTAATTTCATTTCATTTTGCTCACCTGCCGTAGCATGTACAGCTTTTACGACATCGTCTACTAGTTTCTTTTTGTTTTTATGACTATATTGCATTCTATATGGATTTTGTAACAATTTCCTAATGTTATATCTTACTATTTTTAACAACACCGGATTGTCTGCATTTAATACATAGGAGGAATCTCCGTTTTGAGCTAAAACTATTTTGCTATCTAATAACGCTTGTTCGTTTTGAGCTAAAACTATTTTGCTATCTAATAACGCTTGTTC
>NZ_JBFTMA010000975.1:0-1203 GCF_056396725.1 Bacillus sp. 05T31 | reverse complement strand
CCTATATAGATAGTAGAAACTATCTATACTAAATATTCCGGATAAACATTATCAATTTACTCTATACGCTATCAATGTTAAGTTATTTATGAAGACAATTTCTCCTTTACTAATCATCTCAATATGTATTTGAGAAACATTCTCCAATCCTATACGCGAGAGAAATACTGTGTTGACACTCAAATGAGTGTCTTTTTTTGTAAATTGTAATAAATAAAACCATCTCTTTATATTCTAAATAAAATAGCAAGTTTATGAAGCTGGATAATAAATGGTCATACTTAACCGCGTTAGCGTTCGTCCGGAATTATGATAAGAGTGCGGTCTATCCGCCTTAAAGCGAATTGAATCTCCGCTATTTAATGTATATTGACAATCATTTATTTCAATTGTCAATTCTCCCTCAAACACCGTTATAAATTCTTCGGTCCCTTCTTTATGGCCTTCCGAACTTAATTTTCCTTCCTTTTCAATTTCAACCGTATAGATTTCAAAGTTCCTATCATCTTGAAAAGGAAAAGAAGGATACACTTTATATCTCCCATTGTCTTCTGATAATATTTGAACATCGTTTCGTAAAACCACTTTCGTATCAGGCTGTGGATTATTAATTAAAGACGTAAAAGACACTTTTAAACCATTCGCAATTTTCCATATCGTTGTTAGTGTCGGGCTTGAATCTCCTCTTTCAATTTGTCCAATCATCGTTTTACTCACACCCGTTAATTGGGAAACCTTTTCTAAACTTAATTTTTCTTTCTCACGTATTGCTTTTATATTTTTCGCCAAAATAAGTTGAATTTCTTCCATAAAAAAACACTCCTATACTATATACAACATAACGACCGTTATGTATAATAAAAAGCACACGTTATATTGTTCTTTTCGGTCATTATAACACACGGAAAATACTTAGGGGGTTTTGAAATGCCTTTATTTTCTTTTTTATTATTTGTTTTTATTAGTAGCTTCACACCCGGTCCTAACAATTTTTTAGCTATGACATACGCAAATCAACTTGGTTTGAAAAGGAGCATGCAATTTTGCTTTGGAGTAGCTTTCGGTTTTTTCCTCCTCACTTCTTTATGTAGTTTCTTTAATATCGTACTAATTAATATTTTACCCAAAATCGAATTACCTTTAAAAATTTTAGGAGTAGCATACATGCTATATCTAGCTATTAAAATACTCACTAGTAAAGGC
>NZ_JBFTMA010000974.1:0-1998 GCF_056396725.1 Bacillus sp. 05T31 | reverse complement strand
GTAGTAATTTCATCAAAAAGAAAGTCAATGTAGTAATTAAAAATAATGTCAAAGCCATGTACACGAAACGTTTTAATACATAACGTCCCATAGTCAAGCACCTCCCCGTTTTTCTCAAAAGCAATAAGATAGTTTTAAATATTCTTACTTTTATTTTTTTAAAATAAGAGCATATGCCCATCATAGGCATATACCCTTGTAAACGATGGAAAAAAGATTATTTTTGTTCAACAGATGCCCATTTGTAAGTTAATTTACCACCATAGTTAATTGGGATAATATCTTTTACGGCACCTTTTACCACATATGCTGAACCTTTTTGGAAGATCGGAGCAATAACTGCATCCTCTTTAATTAATATTTTCTCTACTTCTAAAAGGTTGTTCCAGCGAGCTTGTAAATCTTTTGTATCTGTTTTTGCTTTTAGAATTAGCTCATCATATTTCGGATTAGAATATCCTGTTTTATTTTGTGAACCATTCGTAACAAACATATCTAAATATGAGACTGGATCTGGGAAGTCTGGATCCCAAATACCAAACGCCATATCATATTCTTGAGAGTCTTCTAACTTATTTTTTTGTGCGAATGGCTGCTGTTTAATTTTGATCGTTAAACCAGGTAAGTTCTTTTCCATCTCACCTTTTAAGAATTCGCCAATTTTTTTCGCATCTTCATTATCGAAGCTTAAGAATTCTAGTTCAATTTTATCAGTGCCAAGCTCTTTCTTTGCTGTTTCCCAAAGTTTTTTCGCTTCTTTTGAATCCGTTTCAACTAGATTTCCATTTAATCGAATTTGTCTCATATAAATTTACATCAGTCGATGTATTTTTCACAATATTGAAATTTATTTCTTCGATTTTAACCGTCTTGTTATCCCAATATGATGGGTTCTTCTTAAATTGGAAGCTTTGTTCATGTTTCCAATCACTCATAACGAATGGCCCGTTATATAATGTTGTATTTGCCTCTAAACCAAACTTATCACCTTGTGATTTCACAAAGTTCTCATTTAGTGGGTAGAACACCGGATAAACCGTTAAATCAATAAAGTAAGGAACGGGATTGTCTAATTCCACTTCTAATGTATAATCATCAATCGCCTTTACACCTAATTGGTCAGCAGGTAATTCTTTTTTATGAATTTTTTCTGCATTTTTAATATCGAACATAATGTATGAATACGTCGCTTTTGTATCTGGATTTACTGCTCTTTTCCATGAATACACAAAGTCTTTCGCTGTTACAGGTTCCCCATTCGACCATTTCGCATCTTTTCTTAACTTAAATATGTATTTCTTCCCATCATCTAGCTTTTGGACATCTTCAGCAATCCCAGGCATTCTCTTTTGATCTTTGCCAGTACGATATAAACCTTCCATCGTATTATTTAATGCTGTTGAAGATGCAGAATCTGATGCTAACGATGCATCCATTGATGGAATTTCAGATAACTCTGTTAAATTAAGAATCTGTTTTCCGTTACTACTACTAGTAGTGTTTTCTTTTCCTTTTGCTTTAGCGTCCTCTTTCTGGTAGCTACACGCGCCAAGCAACATACTTGCAGTTAAAGTCGATGCAAGCAATAGCGGTATCTTTTTCTTCATGTTGTGTTGCCTCCCCTAATTGCACTTCCTGTACCCTCACTTGTAGAAAAACAGAATTGAAAGAATAATCTCCAAGTTTCTACAATTTTCATTATACATATAATACGACGATTGTGAATATAGTTTTTTGTTTTTTTGTTAAAATTTTTAATAAAATGTTTATATTTTTAATTTTTTGTAAAGGGATACGGTAACATTGCTACCATCATCTTGAAATTAGAACCTCAATTGCGTATAATTTTCAAAAAATTATTTATATTACTTATTATAACTTTTATAGTATAATAATTCTAGTAATATTTTGACGGAGGGGAATATTTTGAATAAAGTTTTTTTTCATACTTGTATACTATTTTTGGTTGCGATAATCGCTTCTAGTGTGGGCGCATTC
>NZ_JBFTMA010000973.1:0-1211 GCF_056396725.1 Bacillus sp. 05T31 | reverse complement strand
ATCATATACTGCATTTGCATCAGCTTTAGCTTGATCTACTGTGCTAACTGCTTTTTTATAATCTGCTACAAATGTTTCATTGTAATCTTTTTCAGTTTGATCAATCAATGCATTTGCTGCATCTAATTTTTGATTCGCTACATCTGTTACATCTTTCTTTACTTCTTGTCCTGTACCGATAGCATTTACAATATCTTTAATACCATTGTTTGCATTTTCCATACCTTTTTTAACATTAGTTAAGTGATCCACTCGGTCTTTGAAAAAGCTATTTCCAAAATCAGTCGTCGCTGAATTTTGAAGTTCAGTAAAGAAATTAATAAGATATGAAATACCATCTGTACCAGTTTGTAATCGATCTGATACCGCATTTAAATCTTTCTTTGCTTGTTCTGGATCAAACTGACCATTTTGCAATCCATTTATAACACTTTTCCCATAAGCTGTTCCTGCACGTGATGAGCTTAAAACATTATTTACTGTTTGATTAATATTTTGCGCTATACTCTTATAACCATCACTATTCAACTTAGAAAGGTCTGGTCTTGCAGGAAATTCAGGTAATCCATTCATTCCAGACAAATCAGGAATATTTAAGTCTACACCTGGATTCATTAAAAAGTCAGTAAATGCAGCTGCACTATCCATAACGCCTTTTGCTGCTACTAAATCATTTCTTATCGTTCCTGGAGCATTCTTTAATGTTTGATCTTGTCTTGCAAAGAACTTATCTAAATTTGCCAACGCTTCTTGCCCATCATTTATTACACTCTCTACAACAGGTAGATCTTTTTGTGCTACTTTCACGATATCTTCTGCCCGAGTCGCATCATCTAACGCCTTATCCATAAGTGTATTCATTTCTGGGAACTGTGCTTCTAACTTAAAGACAAGATCCTTAATCTTCTCAATACTCGGTAAGTTAGTTTCTAAATCGATTCCAAGGTCATTGAAGATTTCAAAAATCTCACCGTTTGCTGTTTTAACAAAGTTTTTACTAACCTCTTCTGTAAGACCCGATGCACCTTTAGCTGTAATTTTCGGTGCAATCGCATTTACTTTTTCATTTACATAGTAATCAAGTTCTGGTTTCTGTGGATTTTCATTCAAGACCGTTGCAATCTTTTCAGAAAAATCTTTTGGAATAGTAATACTTGCGGAATAATCTCCACGCTCCACTCCATAAATTGCTTGCTTTTCATCAACAAACT
>NZ_JBFTMA010000972.1:0-1214 GCF_056396725.1 Bacillus sp. 05T31 | reverse complement strand
AAATGGATATTGTCAGCCAACTCGCTGCAAGTATTTCACATGAAGTAAGGAATCCATTGACTGTTGTAAAAGGATTTACACAACTTTTAAAAACACCTAATATAACTCAACAATCCAAAGATGAGTATATTGAACATATTCTTGAAGAGTTAAATCGTGCACAAGCAATTATTGATGATTACTTAACTTTTGCCAAACCAGCTTCAGAAAAACTAGATCATATTTCAGTGGAGCACGAGTTAAATCGAGTTATTAATATGATGTTGCCTTTTTGTAACATGAATACTATTAATATTACAAAAGAGTTCTCAGAGGGAACAATTATTGGTAATACACAGCACTTCCATCAATGTTTTTTAAATTTAATAAAAAACAGTATAGAAGCAATGCCATGTGGCGGTAATCTAATTATTTCTGCAACTGTTAGCAATAATAAGGTCATAATAAGGATTCAAGATAGTGGAGTTGGAATGTCGCAAGAGCAAATTAATCGATTTGGCGAACCATATTTTAGTACAAAAACGAAAGGTACGGGTTTAGGAACGATGGTTGCTGTTAAAATTATTGAAACGATGCGAGGCAGTTTAAAAATCCGAAGTATCGTWAATAAAGGAACTACYTTAACTATTACATTCCCAAAATATAATAATGAGAGCACGTTGCATAATAAATAAAAAAGGAGCCATTATGCTCCTTTTTTATTTCGATACAAAAAGTATCTGCTATGTTTTTTTAATTTACATTTAGAAGAGACTAATTAGAAATTAGTACCCTTAGCTCCAACAGCTACATCCAACAATAATTAATAAAATAAATAACACAACTAATAAAGCGAAACCTCCACCAAAACCACAAGAACCGCCGAAACTCATATTTTTTCCTCCTTTTGGTTTGAAAACTAATAGGTAGTTGATCATTTTAACTGGTTCGTATTATACAGTATGTATATCTCCCTTTTTTGAGCATGTCTTCATAAAAATTAGTAAAAGCACTCTATTGAGAGTGCTTTAAAATGGGTACCAGAAGCTTTGGAATACATTCAGCTTTAAGTAAACTGCAATAATCAAAATGATAATACCAACAAAAAGTGTGATGTAATCCTCCTTTTGTGCGTCTTTTGCATAGTACCACGTTCGTTTATCCTTTTTTCCAAAACCTCTTAAATCCATTGCATTTGAAACAGTATCAATCCTTTCTAATGAATGAATAATAAG
>NZ_JBFTMA010000971.1:0-1218 GCF_056396725.1 Bacillus sp. 05T31 | reverse complement strand
CCTAACAGTGTTTTTTGTTCCGAAGTCATATCAACAGGAACAGTTACTTTTCTCATTCTGTTTCCTCCTTTGTATAAGAGAAGCTCTCCCCAAATAGAGGAGAGCTTGTACAAACTCTTATGTTAGATTGTTGTAACCCAAGAAGCGATGTCGTACGCTTTGATCATGATAAAGCCTCCAATTGCCGCACAAGCCAAACCAAGCATAGCTTGTGTACGGTTTTCCGGGTTTTTCCCTTGTGCACCTGATAGTTTAATACTTGCGAATACAACACAAGCAACTACCCAAATACCACCAAAACCAATCAATGTTTTTACAAGGGTATTCATGCTATTTTGAACGGTTTGGGCATTCGCACCGCTACCTTTTCCAATACCACTCGTAAAACTACTTTTTGCCAGTAAGAAATCTCCTACTGATGTTGTCATAAGTTTTGCAGACAACCAATTCAACATAATTCCTGCACCTCCGGGTGTTTTTGYTCGCAAAACGCAAAAAGACCCCAATACACGCACACGTCCCCTAAGGACATGGCGCATATTGAGGTCTTCTCTTATATGCGAACTGATTAATTTTTATTTTATTGTTAAATCCTATTACGTTTATATTATAGCAATGCGATTTTTAAAAAACAAGACTTTCTTTACATATTTAACAAAAATAAAAGCAAGATAGACATTTCTTCTGCCATCTTGCTTTTATTTTTGCTTATTGTCTTTGTTTGGATCATATAAGACCATTTGAATTTGGAAAATGTCACTGTCCGTAATACCTAAAACATTCTTTTCTTCTTTAAATGAACGCCATGTTTCTATTTTTATGGATTTTGTAGTTTTGTAGTTTTGTCCTTTAGCGTATACACATGTACATAAAATGCTTCTTTTTTCTTTTGCATAATAAACTCCATTTTACTACAGTATAACAAATCAYATATCTATRTAAAAATTACACAATTATTTATTATATTATGGAGTAATATACATTGATTAATCTAACTTCTCTACTTCTCCTGTTCACAAATAATAAAGTTGTTAAAAAATAATAAAGTCATTTAAAAAATAAAATAGATATTCAAAAAAATGGTATTAATTGTCATTAGCACTCTTTATCCTGTATTATAAAAATAGTAATATTATAATAATCTTATAGTTAATAAAAGGATAATATAGGAGGAGTTGTCATGAAAAACTTAAAAACGGCTATGACATTGGTACAATC
>NZ_JBFTMA010000970.1:0-1218 GCF_056396725.1 Bacillus sp. 05T31 | reverse complement strand
GGAAATGGATAATCAGTTAAAAACATATAAAAAAGAATTAAGAGAAACATATGAACACGAAGGACTTATTTTTAAAAGTATCGCTATGCAAAAAATAATCGAAACAATAAAAAAAGTATCAGTAGTAGATAGTACTGTTCTCGTATTAGGTGAGACTGGAGTGGGGAAAAGCCGATTAGTACGCCATTTGCATGAAGTGAGTCACCGGAAGAATGAAAGTTTCTATGAAATTAATTGTGCGGCATTGCCGACGAATTTAATCGAATCTGAGCTTTTTGGATATTCAGGTGGGTCTTTTACAGGTGCAAATCGTGAAGGGAAAAAGGGGCTATTAGAATCAGCGCATAAAGGAACCCTTTTCTTAGATGAAATTGGTGAAATGCCGCTTGAAATTCAAGCGAAGCTTTTGCAAGTATTGCAAGAAAAAACGTTTCGTCCTATAGGCGGAAGAGAATTAAAAAAGGTGGACGTTAGAATTGTAGCGGCAACAAATCGAGATTTAAGTACGATGGTGAAACAAGGAACATTCCGGAAAGATTTATACTATCGTCTGAATGTCATTCCAATTTCAATTCCGCCACTTCGGGAGAGAACAGAAGACATTTTGCCGCTCATCTATCATTATTTACAGCATTTTAATAAAAAGTACGGACGTGATGTGAAGTTAGCACCTAGTACGTTACAAATGTTTGTAGGGTACCCTTGGGAAGGAAATAATAGAGAGATTGAAAATGTAATCGAGAGGATTGTTATAACTGCTGACGATGTTGTCACGATAGAAGATTTGCCAATATCGATGCAGGAGTCTACAGTGGAGCAATCGGGTCAAAGTCTCTATAAAATGTTAGAAGAAGTGGAACGAAACATTATCTTAAAAACATACAAAACACATGGATCCAGTTATAAAGTCGCAGAATTCTTGAAAATAAGCCAATCTGCTGCTACTAGGAAAATTAAGAAGTTTATAGAGGAGGATTATATAGTTGGAGGAGAAGAAGGAACTTAAAAAAGTGCTATCACGTTTTGATGTTCTTTTCCTTGCGATAGGCGCTATGCTTGGATGGGGTTGGGTTGTACTCTCAGGGGATTGGGTTACATCGGCTGGTTCTATAGGGGCAGTTATTGCTTTCGTTATAGGAGGATTACTTGTTATTTTCGTTGGACTAACATATGCTGAACTTGCTTCTGCCATGCCGAAAACAGGCGGTGGTTTACTAT
>NZ_JBFTMA010000969.1:0-1221 GCF_056396725.1 Bacillus sp. 05T31 | reverse complement strand
TCTTCAATCTGTTGATCTTTTTCTTTTTCCCTTTTTTGAGATTCCAACAACTGTTTTTTTATTTCAATTTCAGTTTCTTCAGATGCTTACAACTTAGAAATTATCATTTGRTTTTGTTCTTCAATTTGTTCTATTTGCTTTTGAAATGAATTTGCTAATTTCTGAATCTCATATTGCATTTTGTGCGGAATTAAATYRYYCTYTGATTCCTTATTTATCAAWGKTTGCAYGCTYTGTATCGGCGATTCTCTCTTCTGTCTTCGTATCACTGCTACAGAAGCCGCCATATCAAGGTTTACTCCAGCTTCTTTTCTAGCTTGAATCAAATCTCTAAACGTTAACTCATCTATATCGGTAAAAATCCTTGTATTATTTTCATTTTTCCGAAAAACATACCCTGCTTTCTCAAGAGATTGGGCGTACTTTCTAACTGTACTTTCAGCAATTCCAAATGTTTTAGCAATATCATGACTCTTTAATTCCTTAGGGATTCCCTCTAACAATTCAATTTTTGTATCGCTCGTACTGGCCATCGCTACCACCTCTTTCTATTTTTATAAGCGATATATCGGCGATATAATATGAATAAATAACACTTAAAATAAACATAACAAAAAATAAACAAGAATACACAAAAAAWTTYAGACAAATTAAGCATATACTCGTCTTTTTAAACATCARCATACACTATGATTTAAAACAATCATAATCAAATTTATACACGATTTCATACAAAAAAAGAGGAAAAACAAAATAGCGAAGACACTTAGAATCCCTGTCATACCAACAATGTATAAAATCATGCATATAACGATAAAAAGAAAAAACGGACAAACCTAATGACATCGAAGGTTTGTTCTTTTTATTTGCTACCGATAATACAGATTATGTGAACGGAAACTTCCTTTCGAAAGCAGTTCTGAAGGGACTTTTTTTATAGATTTTGAGATACACGGACTACGGATAAGTGGAGTTATGTAAACTTTTATTTGTGATATTATTTAAATTAGCATAGTTGTTGTATTATGAATTTATTGTTTCAGCAAATAATAAAAGAGGTATTATATTATGAAATTTGAAGATAAACGTAGGTTAGGCATCCAATTAGGTTGTTTACTTATAACAGAGGAAAATCAATACTTAGTTATTAAAAAAAATGAAAACTATTCTTTAGTAAACATTGAAACTGTAGAATGTGTAACATTTGAAGTTTCTTTGGAG
>NZ_JBFTMA010000968.1:0-1223 GCF_056396725.1 Bacillus sp. 05T31 | reverse complement strand
GTCGTTACATCAACACTGTTTCCATCTTTATTCGTTTGCATTGATTTCGTTTGAATCTTTGCGTATGTATTTTTCGTATTTGCTGTCGGTAAGTGCATTACATTCGTTTGATATAAATCTGGATTACTCTTTAAATCCGCAGTATTTTTTTTATATAATGCACTGCTCATATTCATTTGCTCAGCAAATGTTACATCTTGTGCTTTATAGCCAGGTGTATTCGCATTTGCAATATTACTAGAAACGGTATTTCGCTTCGTTACTAAATAGTTCATATAATGACTTACATCACTAACTAAATCTGGCATATTCCACACCCTTCCTTTTCCATCATGCTCGTTTAGCGCATGATTATCCACTGATGGAAGTTTCACTTTATTATTCATTTTCCTATATGTATTTATTTATTAAAATATTATCTATTTTGTACCCTTACATATTTTATTCCATTTTCCCATTGTTGTCTTTAGAAAAATACAAAAATATAAAAAAGAATATAAAAAACTGTATACGCGTAGTAATCCATGTAACATTTTGATATATAAACAATAAAAAAAGAGCTTCCATACACTTCTCTCCATAAAATAAAGACATCTTATTTTTCATTGCTTGGATTATTACCATTCTTTTTATTACAGTCATAAAGTGAAACCTCAATCAGCGGAACGCCTTATTCAAACAATGGAATGGAACCCCTTTTAAAAGGAGTATCCATTTCCATACTTTCCTATTAAAATTTACCGTAAAACGAATTCGCTTTCATTCGTCCATCATTTGTCATAATCATTTCTTCCAAAATCTTTTGCTTATCTCGAATATGCTGTGCTGCCTTAATTATTAATGGACTCACTTCCGCTGCAACATCTGCGCGCGTCTCTTCATCCAATGTCATCATCCAGCGATTTAACATAGCACTTTTCTCAGCAAATTCTTCATCTGACACTTGCAATTCACCGATTTCATTAAAACAGCCGACAAACGCTCGATAAATATCATTGTTCATTTTCGAGTGCTCCGCGGTAACCGTCTATTAAATCTTGTAACACTTGTACAATCGCATCCATGTCTTTTGCTTCACGCGTTACTTTCATCGTCTGAATTTGAATGCTAATCCAATCGTATAAACCGAATAGACTATCATATAAATCTTTAGTAATCTCAGGATTTAATTGAAGCTTTAACTCTTCAAAAATACGTTCTAATTTTTCAAGAAGCGCATCTCC
>NZ_JBFTMA010000967.1:0-1227 GCF_056396725.1 Bacillus sp. 05T31 | reverse complement strand
GTTGAGAAGCCGAAAGAGTGCCTACAAGAGTAGTAGTATAAGTGGTCCGGGAGATCGAAATACCAGACATTAAAGAGCTCCCACCCACCACCGTATCTTTAAGTGTATACGGATTTGGCTCATTTTTTTTAAGGGATAAAACAGGCGCACTCATCACTATTGGCTCTGAATCTATGTTTCTTTCTTGCTCAACTTCAATTTGTTCCATAGCTTGCTCTTGGGCCACTAATTCAAGTGTTGTCTTCGCCCCACGCCCTTTTCCTGTAACCGTTAGGTTAATACGGTCAGAAGCTTGTAAACGGCCTATAACGATCTTAAAAGATGAAAAAGGTATTCCCATATCCTTTGCTAATTTGCGTTGTGATCCCGATACTTCCCCTTTTTGTTGCTCTAAGTATGCTAAAATATCAGATTCCCATTCTTGCATATGGCTATATTGACGATCTTCACGCTCTTTTTTCCCTTCAAACGGGCGATATGAAAAAGGCATTCCCGATAATTCACGTATATAGCAAGCCGCTGGCCCTTTTTTCGTTCCCTGGAACGCACTACGAACCTTTTGTTTTACCTTTAATACCGTTAAAGGCTTTTCTAGCTTTGCATTCCATTCACGAAGCTTATTTTCAGCTTCTTCCTTTGCGTATCCAGAAGCTTTAAATGTTAAAGCTAACGTATAACAAGTGTTATCTCTCTTCCCTTCTTCTACACCTTGTAGAAGCTTCAAAATAGCTGGATGAGACAATAAATCACATTGCCCTACTGTTACCTTTTTAAAGAAAGAACGGTCTTCTTGCTGTATGATCATCCAGTCTATAAGCCCCTGGAAGTCTATACGATTATTAGACTCATAAACTGTATTTTGATCTGTAACCACACGGAAATAACGCTCTGCACCAACAGCAACAGGATCACCGCCGATACTTGCGATAATTTCACGCTGAATACGCTCGTAAAACTCTATAGTCTTTGTATAGGCTCTTTTAGGTACAGCAAAATAAAAGTAGACGTGGAACCCACCAGACGGCGTTTTAACAATTAAAGAAGGCTCTGGAAGCCCTGCGCACTCAACGCGGTCTAATACATCTGGAACCGTCAAACCTTTATTTTCTTCATTGCCGCCTTTTGCGTCTATATCAATGACCATTGCGTTTAACCAGCGTAAAGATGCCTTATTGCGCTTGTCATTACGATAAAATGTGTTAGGTGTGTAATATGTAGTATCTTGAG
>NZ_JBFTMA010000966.1:0-1228 GCF_056396725.1 Bacillus sp. 05T31 | reverse complement strand
GGTGTGTTCATTCGTGATACAACATAATATGACCGCATCCACAACAATGCTTCGCTGTAATTTCTTGAAAAACTGGATAATTTTCTTCATCTCTATGCTCAATAAACACCTTTTCAAATCGGTACATGTTTGGCGCATATGCCCAATCTTGTTTCGTACGTGCATATAATGTTGAAGAAAAAAACTCCTCACCACCACAAACGATACATCCCTTCTTCATCAATACCCCTCCTATGCTTGTCTTACTTCATCTATATGAACATAAACATAAAAAAAAGACCTTCTATTACTAGAAAGTCTTCTCTGAAACAAAAAGAAATGTACCGCATATACCTACTCCGCTATATTCTTTCGTAACACCAGCTTCTGTTTTATACGTTTGCTTTACAGTCATAAAGAAAACACCATTTCGTGCATCAATACTTTCAAACTGTAATTTCTCTTTTTTTTCATCTACATTTTGCGTGCATTCAAAGCTACTCTCGTCACATTTCAATGCATACTTATCCTCTAAATACAATTTAAAATCTGATTCTTTCGGACAAGTTATAAGTAATATTGCCACGAGAATAATACTTACAATACCCACAATTGTATAATATTTCTTCATTTGTTCTCCTTTCAAAAGACAAGAAAACTTGACTTCATGCGCCAAGTTTTCTTAGTCTACAACCCATTGCCACTCTTGTTCTTTCTTATCAAAAATGAGCCAACCCGTTTCTGTTGCTTCCGCTTTCAATTCATCGATATTATCTAGTACCTCATCCGTACTTTCGAATGATCCTACTACATATACCGGAATTTCAAGACCTCTTCTCGACTCAATTTTCCCCGCTAAATCAATGTATAACCCATCTTCCATTAACGGCATAAGCCCAAGGATAACTTCCTTTGAAATTGCTGGGAAAATTTTTGATTTTTGGAAGAAAGTAAAACGTTTCTTTCCAAACGAACCGAGTTTATATGGAATCACTTTACTTAGCATTCCTACAAAATCACCGATTCTACGGTAATACACTTTGTTGTACCAACCGTCATCATGTGAAAAATAAACGAATCTATTCTTCAACAATGGGAAGAACGTTCTTCCAAGTGGTTCTTTTTTGTGAGCCAAATATAATAATTCTGCAATTTCTTTTGGCTCTAACTCATCTAAATCGCTTGCATCATCGAAATCTACCCAACAAAATTCATCAAATTCATCAATCTCTGCTTGAATGAGTTTATG
>NZ_JBFTMA010000965.1:0-1228 GCF_056396725.1 Bacillus sp. 05T31 | reverse complement strand
AGATGGAAAAGCAAACGTTTCAGATCTATCAGTAGGAAAGTACAAATTAGTAGAGACGAAAAGCTTACCAAGTTATAAGAAACTAACAGAACCAGTATCATTTGAGATTACAAAAGGTATGACGACAGTCCTATCATTGAAAGTAGAGAATGAGCAGTTAGACAAAGGTTCAGTAGAAATTACAAAAGTAGATAAAGAAAGTCAAAAAGTATTAGAAGGCGTAGTCTTCGAAGTGCAAGATGAAAAAGGTAAAGTGGTAAAAAAAGTAACGACAGATAAAGATGGAAAAGCGAATGTCTCAGACTTATCAGTAGGAAAATACAAATTAGTAGAGACGGAAAGCTTACCAGGTTACAAAAAATTAACAGAGCCAGTATCATTCGAAATTAAAAAAGGTATGACAGAAGTCTTATCACTGAAAGTAGAAAATGAGCAGTTAGATAAAGGCTCAGTAGAAATTATAAAAGTAGATAAAGACAGCCAAAAAGCATTAGAAGGTGTAGTCTTCGAAGTGCAAGATGAAGCTGGAAAAGTAATAAAGAAATTAACAACAGATAAAAGTGGAAAAGCAAAAATTGCAGACCTATCAGTAGGAAAGTACAAACTAGTAGAAGTAGAAAGTTTACCAGGCTATAAGAAACTAACAGAGCCAGTATCATTTGAAATCAAAAAAGGCATGATCGAGGTACTATCATTAAAAATAGAAAATGAAATGGTAGATACGGGAAATGTAGAGATAACAAAGATAGATAAAGATAATAAGGCACCGTTAGCGGGAGTAACGTTTGTTGTCCAAGATGAAAAGGGCAATGAGGTGAAAAAAGTAACGACAGATAAAGATGGAAAAGCAAATGTTTCAGATTTACCTGTAGGAAAGTATGAATTAGTAGAGGTAGAAAGTTTACCTGGTTATAAAAAGTTAGAAAAACCAGTATCATTTGAAATTAAAAAAGGTATGACGAAGTCTTTAACATTTACTGTAGAAAATGAAATGGTAGATACAGGGAATGTAGAAATCACAAAGATAGACAAAGATAGTAAAGCACCATTAGAAGGTGTTGTGTTTGAAGTACGTGATTCAAAAGGGAAAGTAGTTACTAAAGTAACAACGGATAAAGATGGAAAAGCAAATGCTTCAGATTTATCTATTGGAAAGTATGAGTTGGTGGAGGTAGAAACACCAGCCGGATACAAACCACTAGAAAAACCAATTTCATTCGAAATTGAA
>NZ_JBFTMA010000964.1:0-1228 GCF_056396725.1 Bacillus sp. 05T31 | reverse complement strand
TAAGTACAACTAATTCTTTTATTCAGATAAATTATTTATAGATGCATCTTCAAAGAAGGTATTTCCATTATAAAGCACTAACATATCATTGATTTTATTTTTCTGTACCAACATATTTAGACTATCTGTATAGTATCTAAGGTCGACTATATGAATTTCACTAAAATGTGGTAGTAAAAAAGGCAGTAAAGAATTTGCATAAGAATCTTTGACAACTAATAATTTTTTCCCATTCGTATTATCAGTTTTTATTTTTATTAATGGATGATTCCCATTGAAAAATACAGTATATTTATCTTTTTTCTTAATGTTCTCCATTTCATAAAGAGAAGTTGACGTTTTGCTTTCATCTATATACTCTACTTTATATTGGGTAGCTTTCTTTTGTTCATATAATTCAATACTATCAGGATCTATATTTTTAAAGCCTGCTTTTGAATATAGGGATCCATAAAAGCTATTTGTAATTTGTTTAATGTTGAATGAACTATCTTTATTAGGAGTAAAATTCATATTTTCACCTAGCTCTTGATAGGCATAATATGCACCTTTAGTAGTCCAATGATGATCGGTTTTATAATATATATATTCATCCTTTTTAGAACTCAATACAGGATATACATCAATAAAGTTTATATCCTTATCTAAAGATTTTTTCACTTTATTAATATACGTAAGCTCATCACTATGAGAAACATAGTTTGGGAGGTTATTTTCTAAAATACTAATTGCTGTAGGTACTAACATGACTTGCATTTTCACATTAGGATTTGCAAGATGAAAATCATTTATTGCTTCTATTTTGCTATTTACATCTTGTTCTTCAGGCTTACTAAACTTTTGAAGTAAAAAGCCATCTTTACCGATATACACACCATTATTCTCTTTCTTTCCTAGTGTGTAGTCCATATCAGATTTCACGTTTATCCAAAAGTCCCTGAATGCAAACTGATCAGAAATATATTTTTCGTAGCTAGAAGTGAACTTTTTTTCTATAAGATTTTGGAAAGAGAACACCGGAAACTGTTCTAGCTTTCTATTCTCTTCATCTGAAAATGTTTTATTGGGAGTTAGTAAATTTACACTGAACATTCCCCCTATAAAGAGTGTCAATAACCCTGCCAATGTGTGTTTGTATATTTTTTCATACTGATTCAAGTAACTCACCCCTTTCAAACAAATACGATATCATTAAAACCTAAAGTATAAGAATGGATTATATGTGTCA
>NZ_JBFTMA010000963.1:0-1233 GCF_056396725.1 Bacillus sp. 05T31 | reverse complement strand
AAACAGAGGTGATCTAGTTTACATTATGATTTTATATCATTTGTTAAAAAGAGATTTACATGTAAGGTTTAGAGATTCCATCAAGATAATGGCTTTTTTATTCTTAATTTACGCTATGATTGTATTTACTTTTTTATACAATCAGTCTCTTATTAATGGTAAAGAACCTGTATTAGTAGATGTTACCTTTTATCGATTTTTTCATGGAGTAGACTTTGTTGATTTATCTCACTTTTATAAGGAGGGGCGATTTTCTATCCCTTTTTATTGGTTTTTTTTTCAAATCACTCCTTTGTTGCTTGTAGGGAATTTTGCTTTTTCAGATATTCAACAGAATGGTGTTTATTTATTTCCTCGTGTTAAGAAGAAGCATTTTCTTTGGTTAACGAAAATACTATCTTTGTTCTTTTATATAATTAGTATTTGGATTGTTATGTATTTTCTTTGGTTTACTGTTTACTATTTGCTTTCTTTTGGCGAGTATTCTTTTTTAAATTTATATAGTCAATTTTCTTATAAAATATTAGGTACTATGCTAATTCAAATAATCATAAGCTTTTTATTAGCTTTAATTTTTGAGTTTTTAACGTTTTATATACCAATAACTATTGTTTTTGTACTGATGTTGATGTACCTATTTATGTCTATTTTCTTTCATAGTATTTGTTTTTTAGGCTCTTTTGTTATGCCAAATCGCTGGTATTTTGTTGATCACAGTTCAATTCAATTGACTTTAGGTAATAATCAATCTATTCAATGTAATGATTTACTTTTAATAGGAGTAGTAATTGTTGTTGTAATGATTTTATTAGGTAGTTTTTGTTTTAAAAAACTAGATGTGATAGGTGAATAATTTATGGACAATTATATTAAATGTGAATGTATGATGAAAAAATTAAAAGGAAATATTGTGTTAGATAATATTAGTTTATCGATAAAAAAAGGCGAGTTTTTAGTTTTGAAGGGGCATAATGGCTCTGGTAAAACGATGATTTTACGAGCTATATCAGGGTTAATGCGTTTGAATTCTGGATTTGTTTATATAGATAATAAAATGATCGGAAAACAAAAGCAATTTCCTGATTCTATGGGAATATTGATTGAATATCCAAGTTTTATTCCAGGGTATACTGGTTTTCAGAACTTGAAATTTTTAGCATCGATTAACAATAAAATTTCTGATGAGGAAATTTATAATATTATTCAAAGGGTTGGACTTGATAAAGCAGATAA
>NZ_JBFTMA010000962.1:0-1236 GCF_056396725.1 Bacillus sp. 05T31 | reverse complement strand
GGTGTTACCAGTTCGTTTATCAATTTTACGTAAAGAAGATAAACAATTACTATTCACTGTCTCAGTAGATGTAAGAAAYTCTTAAAGATRSCGGTKAGATTGATTGTTTTTTCTTCTAGAAATAATGACTTAGATAGTATATTACCTAAAACAATGAAAGCCCTACCTCTCTTTCATCCTTACGGCTCCTTGTCCGTGCCAGTGTGAATCAGGATTGCAAAAATCAAGTGACTATTTAATCGAGTTATTTGATGAAACTTCGAACGTTCGTAAAAGAAATTTAAAAATAAAAATGGATTAGATTGAAGTAATAACAAAAGAGGTTCCTACTCTAAAAGTGAGTTGAAGAAGTTGAATGTCTTTGAAATGATTTACTTTTAATAATCATCATATTCTCGAAAAATTCAGGATATTTTCGAGGGATGCAATACATTATCTATAATGAATCTTAACAGAAACTTTTTATTTGATTTTCAGTGATYCCTTTAATTAATCCTAGTTCACTAATCAAAAATTCATRTGCGTTATCCAACATTTTTTTTTCGCTTGTATTAAGTGCCTTTTCTTTCTTCATACGCATTAAATCACGTACAACTTCAGCACCTTCTTGYATTTCACCCGTTTTTATTTTGTCCGTGTTCACTTTATACCTTTGTTTCCACGGCARTAATKTATCTGATTCTCCWTGCTGAAAAATKTGTATAATGTGYTTTAATGCAAGTATATCAGTAACTGGGCGTATACTCGAACTYAATATTTTMCCCATAGGAATCATGACTTGCATATTACTGATYGACATTTTTATAACATAATACTGTTGTTTTTTYCCTGAGAATTCTTTTTCTTCTATGGCTTCAATTATACCTGCTCCGTGCATTGGATAAACAATGTTATCGCCAATTTGAAACATATAATCCACCTCCATATATGGTAACCTTCTCAACCTTAACATATATGTGATTTTTTATCAAATATTTTATAATATCATAAAATCATTTTTATCGTCAACTACTTTTTTGACAAAAATTAAATTAAGTAAAAAACACCCCAAAAACAATAGGGAGTGTGTCAGATTTCCCCGCTTATATTCAGAAATCTCTACTCATTAACRTAGATCAGTTTTCCCTTGAAAACGACCAAATCGATCCCGTATTTTTTTCAATCTTRTGTGGTAYTCCAAAATCTCAATTCTTGCTTTTTCAGCTAAAGGCGCAATTGGTCGTAAGTCTTTTAACC
>NZ_JBFTMA010000961.1:0-1239 GCF_056396725.1 Bacillus sp. 05T31 | reverse complement strand
CAGTTAACCGCGCAGGATTTGAAAAAATAGATGGTAAACTATACCATTTTGACAATAACGGCGTAGCACAAACGGGCTGGCAAACTATCGATAATAAATATTATTACTTCGATGAGAATGGAGCAGCTAAAACAGGATGGTTCCAAGTTGGTGGTGGATATAGACCTTGGCCTCTTGCATACGGATACCTTTGGTATTGTGCTAGAGAAGATGGTTCACTTTATTCAGACGGTTGGTTTAAAATCGACGGTAAAGATTATCACTTTGACCAGTGGGGACATAAAATGTAAAGTAATAACATAAAAATAACAAGGGAATGCTTGTATGCTGATATGTGCTGTATTCCCTTGTTGTATGTATGCTATATTTAGCTTGACACGACAAAAAAACGTTGTACGTTAAGGGGAAATTTTACATACAAAAAAAGACGATTCAAGTATAAATGAATAATAAGATTATAAGAAACGAAAATAAATTTTTAGAGATTATAGGAGTGTGTCAGCAATGATCGTAACAACAACTAATACTATTCAGGGTAAAGAAATTATTGAGTATGTGGACATCGTAAACGGTGAAGCAATTATGGGTGCAAATATCGTACGCGACATCTTTGCTTCTGTTCGTGATGTTGTAGGTGGCCGTTCTGGTGCTTATGAGAGTAAATTAAAAGAAGCTCGTGACATTGCGATGGAAGAAATGAAACAACTTGCAACGCAAAAAGGAGCAAATGCAATTGTTGGTATCGATGTAGACTACGAAGTGGTTCGTGACGGAATGTTAATGGTTGCGGTAAGCGGTACGGCTGTACGTGTGTAAATAGATAGAAAAGTAGCACCTCATTAGTGAACTGCACCTCTAATTGTTAGACATAACTAACAATTAGAGGTGCAGTTTTTTATGGCCAAATATTCTTTGAAAACAAAATTAGATGCATAGATAGATGTTAATTTAAAGTAAAGTCGCGATGTTTTGAAAAAAGTTAAATACTAGAACATTTAGTTTTTATCTTAAATGATATAATTTACTTAATCTATTAAAAATCACTTCAATTTGTAACTTTTAATAAAGTTTGATAAAAAGTTAGAATTTTGGTTCTGGTGCAAACATTTTTTGAAGATATAAAGAAGTGAAGAAATTCCTAACGGAATCCACTTTTATGCTGGAATACCGAATAGTTGATGAATGAGGTTCACCTGATTTTGGACAGACTTCCCCCCTTGAGAGGTTTGTCCTTTTTTC
>NZ_JBFTMA010000960.1:0-1244 GCF_056396725.1 Bacillus sp. 05T31 | reverse complement strand
TCGAGAAAGACACCAGCTTATGTGAATCAAGATGGGATAGATTATGTACCTATGGATAGGCGAAAGAATTCTATGATTCAATTACTTAATATTGCAGGTACTGGTCCTATATTCGGACCAATATTAGGTGCTTTATATGGTCCAATTGCATTTGTCTGGATTGTGATAGGAGCGATTTTTGCAGGAGCCGTTCATGATTATCTTACAGGGATGATTTCTATACGAAATAAAGGGGCGCATATTCCTGAATTAGCAGGGAAATTTTTAGGGAATGCAATGAGACATATTGTAAATGTTTTTTCATTGTTACTTTTAGTATTAGTAGGAACTGTATTTATAACAACRCCAGCATCATTACTTGATATTGTATTGCAAGGAAAAGTGTCAATAACTATTATTTTATCTGTAATTTTCATATATTACATTTTATCGACTATCTTACCGATTGATAAAATTATTGGTGAAATTTATCCGGTATTAGGTGCATTATTGCTAATAAGTGCTATTGGCATAGGGGGAATGATGATAATAAAAGGYTCYCCTATTCCAGAGCTAACGTTTGAAAATATGCATCCAGACAATGYACCTATTTTCCCATTATTAATGTTGACGATTACGTGTGGTGCCTTATCAGGATTCCACGCAACACAATCACCAATTATTTCACGTACACTTCAAACGGAGAAACATGGCCGTTATGTATTTTTCGGTATGATGATTGCAGAAGCGATAATTGCAATGATCTGGGCAGCTGCGGCAATGAGTATTTTCTCTTACGGTGAATTAAATGAGCTAATTAAATCGGGTACACCAGCTGCGGTTGTAAGTGAAATCTCGAAGACGATGTTAGGTGCTGTGGGTGGCACAATAGCTGTTCTTGGTGTCATTGTATTACCAATTACATCTGGAGACACAGCATTCCGTGCGGCACGTTCTATTATTGCGGATTACTTCCATTTCAATCAAACAAAATTAAAAAATCGCTTAATTATTGCGATTCCATTATTTGTTATTGCATATGGTTTAACGAAAATTGACTTTACACTATTATGGAGATATTTCTCTTGGGCTAACCAATCGACTGCAGCCATTGCGTTATGGATTGGAACGATGTATTTATTTATAAAAGGAAAACAGTATATCGTTTCTTTAATTCCAGCGATATTTATGACGCTCATGACAGTTGTTTATATTTTAAATGCGAAAATTGGTTTTAATATTCCGCTAAATACATCGTATATTGT
>NZ_JBFTMA010000959.1:0-1255 GCF_056396725.1 Bacillus sp. 05T31 | reverse complement strand
TTAAAAATCAGTAGGAACGGGGGAAATTAAGGTAATTTGTTTGGATTTGGAATTGAGATTCGCCTGATTGAGTTCACGTCTAATATAATTTTTGTTTTTTAAAAATTCTCCTTAACTCAAGATAATATAAGGAGGATTAATTATACTGTAATCAATGATATGTGTATCCTCCATCAGGAAATAATACATTACCTGTAGTAAAACCATTTTGCATTAAATACAGGACAGTATGTGCAATTTCATCATTATACCCAGGTCTCTGTACAAGAGAAAGAGATTTATAATCTTCATAAGCAGCTAGTCTTTTCTCATTTTGTTCATTCTCTCTTCGTATCGTTCCAGGAGAAACAACATTAACTCTAATAGGAGCTAATTCAACAGCTAAAGCTTTCCCTAAGCGTTCAATAGCACCATTACAAGCTCCGTAAGCAGGCGCTCCTTTAAGTGGCCGTTGACTAAATGCACCGGACATTAATACGATAGATCCAGAGTTTGAGAGAAAAGGAATTGCATATTTTACGGCATAATATTGTGGCCAAAACTTTCCGATAAAGCTACTTTCGGCGATATCATCTGTAGCGGTTATTGGCCCAAGTGTGTAAGAGGCTCCTGGTGTGAATAAATGATCAAAATTCCCAACTGTCTTGAAAAAATCTTGTAATTGCTCTTTATTTTGATTATCCAATACATAAGTTTGAAGATGATTGTTAGTTATTAATTCTCGAGCAATTTTTAATTTTTCTTCCGAGCGTCCTGCAATAATAACATGTGCACCTTGTTCGATTGCTTGTTTTGCTGTTGCTAATCCAATACCAGAGCTTCCACCAATGATAACGATACGAGTATCTTTTAATGTAGTAATAGACATATTTTAGCCCCTCCTTTAATAAAAACTTYAAAATAAAACTGCTATGCTTTTATTATTCGCTAAAAGATTGCAAGTGAAAAGTACGCACTTTATATGTACATAGTCGCAAATTTCGTACTAATCGCTTGTTATATGGATACATAATATAAAAAATTACTCATTATAATTTATGATTTGAGGGGAGTGGTGAGGAAAGTGAATTTAGAGGAACCGAAATTAAAAGGGGTAATAGCGACATTACAAATAATCGGTGGGAAATGGAAGCCACTCATTTTATTTATATTATTAACAGATGGAACGAAACGGTTTGGTGAATTAAAGCGATTAATACCAGGCATTTCTCAAGGAACATTAACGAAGCAGCTTCGTGAATTAGAGCACGATGAT
>NZ_JBFTMA010000958.1:0-1261 GCF_056396725.1 Bacillus sp. 05T31 | reverse complement strand
CTGAATATACAGGTTCTACTTCTTGTTGTCGTACAACCGGTCCAAAATTCAGTTCTGATACAGCAATTGTTTGGCGATGCTGATCCCATTTACCAGTAATCGTTACCGTTTCATCTAAATTTAACTTTTGTTTATAGTATGGTCTATTAAAACATACAGCTGTAATTAAATAACGACCGACGAGAACACGAACTGTAAGACGTGACTTCTTCTTCCCATAATATTGCAGTAAAGGAGMACTATGAAYTTTCCCCTCAACCGTTACACGCTCGTCATGCTTTACTTCAGCAAGATCTTTCATCGCATAGTCTTCATAGCGGTACGGAAAATGTTCTAATAGATGAGAAACTGTATAAATTCCCATCTCGTGTAACAACTCAGATGTTTCTCCTCCGATTCCCTTTACATCCGTAACAGGAACTTGTACAACTTCATTCAAGATTCTCACGCTCCGTCACATTATTTTCTTTGATTCATTCTATTGATTATCCATTATTATCATTGACATCTGTAATCGCTCTCTTTCACCTTATATATTCTATCATAGGCATTCTAAGAGAAACTACTCTAATCCCTCTATATAAAGTGAAACTATAATCAGTGGGCGTTTACGGGCAATTAATCTCCCACTTAACTTCTTTGCTCCAGCCGAATATAGGTGGTGGAAGTTTTACTGCCCACAAATAGCGGGATAAAACAAAGTTGTACAATACGTAAGAAAAGAGCCTCACTATTAGCAGCAAGGCTCTTTTCTATCATCAATATGCTAGCCTTTTGAATAAAAACTAGTAATAAACTTCATATCACTATTTCTTATCCATTAGCAAGTAAGTAACCCATTTATTTTCAAATCGAATCTTTTCTTATTCTACAGAGAAGATGAAAGAATACACCGGTTGGTTCCCTGCATGTACTTCTACTTCTGCATCTTCAAAGTTCTCTTCTACAAACGCAACTAATTTAGCCACTTCTTCATCTGTTGCATCTTCACCTTGTAGAATCGTTACGATTTCAGAATCCTCATCAATTAGCGCTTCTAGTAATTGCTTTGCAGCTCCTACTTTCTCAGCATTTGTAGATACAATTTTCCCATCTGCAATACACATGAAATCATCTTTTTGAATCGCTACACCGTCAATTTCCGTATCACGAACAGCATACGTAATCTGACCTGTTTTCACATGAGCTAAAGCTTCTTTCATGTTTTCTTCATTCTCTTCTAGCGTTCCAACTGGATTAAATGCTAACATTGCAGCCATAC
>NZ_JBFTMA010000957.1:0-1266 GCF_056396725.1 Bacillus sp. 05T31 | reverse complement strand
CAGGTACAGCTTTGTTAGATGACAAAGGAAGGTATAAATTAACACTAAAATCCGATGAAAATAAATTATTACGCATTTTGCAACAAAGAATTACAGGTGATTTTCCATTTACAATTGCAATTAAACTAAAGTCGAATAGCCAGGATAAAGATTGGATAAGTTTTACTGCCTATAATATTAAAGTAAAGACAAAGGTAAGATATGATAATAAATTTATATTTAATACAGATATAAAGATGAAGGTCGGCATTACAGAACAGCTTTTTTCGTTTAATACAAGAAAAGATGGAGAAAAATTACAAAAGGCGATTGAAACTGAGTTAGAAGCTGATTTCAAGCAATTAATAAAGAAAATACAAGCTACCAATATTGATCCTATTGGGCTTGGGAGATACGCAAGAACTTATACATATCCAGAATGGAAAAAAGTCCAAAATAAATGGAATAATGCATTAGCAAAGGGCGATGTGAATGTCAAGGTACATGTGAAAATTGGTGCGATGGGGACGATTAAGTAACATGAGTTGAACTGAGATCCGTACTAAAATTGCAAGTACCTTCAATATTTTATTAAGAGGTCATTTTTAGACCCCGATATACATGCGGTTGTATTACAAGTTAGGGAAGATAATAAGAGGGCAATTCGATGTTATGAGAAAGCTGGGTTCAAAAAAAACAGAATCAAGTGAAAATGCATGAGATGCAAAGAGTTAAAGAGTATAAAATAGTTTAGAAATAAAAAATAGGAGCAATTCTGCTCCTATTTTTTACGGCTTCACATCTAAATTTTGTAAAAATAACGTTGCTGTCACATAACGTTTCGCTAACATTTGTACATATGCGGTATGTACAGATAGTGTAGCGATAATAATAGCGTTACGAATTGCTTCGCGTTGTTCGTTATTWATTTGATCGAACTTRCTTGCKATTTTATCAGCTTTTTCTTTTACRATATTTTCRATYGTATGAAYKGTATCTGTAGCATTTAGTTGTAAGCAATTCCCTTGATTCAGTTCTTCAAATAAAGAAGAATAAGCTACATATAAATGAAGAGGGTTAATTAAATCATCACTTCGATCGGCCGGGTCATTTACGATGAGTCGTAATAGTTTGCGAATAGATTCAAAATCAAGCGCTGTTTTTAAATCTTCGACAATGAATAGTAATGCTGCTTGTTCGATTGAGTATTTCTTCCCTTTTTGAGGGGAGCCAATCATTTCTTTTATATCTCGTTTCACCCAGTTTTGCATAGCAGTTACAGAGAAG
>NZ_JBFTMA010000956.1:0-1270 GCF_056396725.1 Bacillus sp. 05T31 | reverse complement strand
TAATACATCTTTGGATCCTGTTGATTTAGGGGATTTTACAATAAGAGGGAAATTCATCTCTTTAGTTTTTTCAAGAAAAGATGATAATGATTCTGTTGGTTTGTAAATTAAATAGTTGAGTGAGATTGGTAATTCTTTAAGTACATTACGAGTTAATATTTTGTTTTCCATATGATGGATAGCTTTAGTAGATACAATATTTGAGCAAAATCTTTCTGATAAACGTGCAGCCACATAAACAAAAGGGTCAATAAAACTAAAGATCCCTTTTATGTTYTTTCCTGATTTATTTAATTTTTCAATTGTTGTAATTATATTATCATAATCATTTATATCRGTGAAAATCATCTGATGTACATCAGGGAATATAGTGCGTTCATTAATAAATTTTGTTTTTTTAGTTAATAAAACAGTAAAGAAATTAAGTTTTTCAGCTGCTTTGATTGCTTCCCTACTTGATCCAGATTTATTTGTTTCAATGAAAACGATAGTATCCATTTTATGTCACCTTAACCTTTATCATTTTATAAAATCTCAGGTTTATTATTTCTATAGGTAGAATATTAAAATGAGGTTAAGCTTGTTCTGGATTTTTCGAAAAATGGTTGAATGAGGAAGAACATGAATATATATATAATGAATTTGATATTTGTTTTGAAAAAATCTTTAGAAAGAAGGGAAGAAGAACTAACATGACTATAATTGGTATGCTTCATCATCGGAAAGATCCGAATGACGTAAAGAAAGCATATACTTATGCTGCTGTAGCCAAAGCTGAAGGTATAAACTTTTTTTATTTTACTTTAGGGAAAGTAAATATAGAAACTGAGAAAATTTTAGGTAAAACTTATGAAAATGGTAAGTGGATTGAACAAGAATTTTCTTTTCCTGATGTTATTTATAATGCAAGTGTTCATGTTAGTGATAAAAATCAGCAAATTTTTGATTATTTATATGATAAAGTTCCGTTCACAAGTCATTCAATTGGAGATAAATTAAGTGTATATAACAGAATAAAAAAAGCAGGGAAATTTAAGCAATATCTTATTCCTTTTTATGAATTAAATGATGTTAATAAGTTTTTTGACATGATTAATCGTTATGAAAAACTTATTATTAAACCCATTTCTGGACATCAAGGTAAGGGGATTATTTTTATTGAAAAACATGGGAGAAATTACAGTATGAATGAGTCAGAACAAATTTCACTTATTAATAAAAACCAATTAACAAGTTTTTTATCTGATAAGATTCAAGAGAAAGGTTACAT
>NZ_JBFTMA010000955.1:0-1271 GCF_056396725.1 Bacillus sp. 05T31 | reverse complement strand
GAACTATACGAATCAGGGGATACTCCGCACATTCAATAAAAAATAATATGAAGGGCTTCTAGTTTTTTTATTACCTTGCTTTAAGGGGGCAATGGTGACTTGTGAATAAATATTCTGCTTTCTTTATGACTTGTAACAAAAAAGAAGATATATAATTCATTATTAAATGATGAAGTAAAGGCTAAATCGCATCGTAGTACATCTGTTAAAGGATTTTAGCGGGGAAGTCATCCATGATATAATAGATGATAATAAAAAGCCCTGCAAAACAGGACTATATTATTCTTCGTCTTTATTTTGTTTTTCTAATTCAACTAACTTTTGKATTAAAATATGCTGTGGCATATGCATAAGTTGTTCAAGTGGAACACCTAAMGCTTTTGATAGGCGGACTGCAGTGTCTGGAGAAATTTGTAATGGTCTCATAGAAGTACCTCCTTTTTCGTATAGTATAGCATAAGATTGGGGGAGTGAGGATGACTCTTATATTTGCGCATCGTGGTGCRGCGGGAACGTATCCGGAAAATACAATGATTTCATTTGAAGCGGCGGAGGCTTTCGGGGCAGATGGAATTGAACTCGATGTTCAATTCACGAAAGATGGAAAAGTTGTCGTTATTCATGATGAAACGGTGGATCGGACAACAAATGGAAAAGGTGCGGTTCGAAATTATTTATATGAGGATTTATGTAAGTTGGATGCGAGTTATAAATTCGGTGACAAAGTAGGTTTTTGCAAAATACCTCTTCTAGAAGAGGTGTTAGAATGGCTCGCAAAAACGAAATTGCTACTCAATATTGAACTGAAAAATAATAAAATCCCATACAGAGGTTTAGAAGAAGAGGTTATAACACTTGTACGTAAGTGTAGTCTAGAGGATCGTGTTATATTTTCTTCGTTTAATCACTACAGTATGAAAAAATGTCATTTGATGGCTCCTGATATTCAAACAGCTATTTTGTATCGTGAAGGTTTGCATAGCCCGTGGGCATATGCAAAAAAGATGGGTGCTACTGCAGTACATCCGAATTATCGTTATCTTCAAGATGCTATCGCTGAATTAACGATGGAAAGTGGTGTGGAGGTTCGTCCTTACACAATAAATGAAGAAACGCTTATGCGTAAATATTTTGATATGAATATATCAGCGATTATTACTGATTATCCTGAAACAGCAAGAACTTTATTACCGATAAAAAAATGAGACCTAATATAATGGTCTCATTTTTTATTTATGATATGTGAAAACTTTGTTTTATCTTCTGAAGCG
>NZ_JBFTMA010000954.1:0-1271 GCF_056396725.1 Bacillus sp. 05T31 | reverse complement strand
TCTTTACAGGTTGGAAAATGGAATCATATCGAAACGAAAGCAAATTGGGACCATCTTGATATGGTAGGATTAAGCGTTTCAGACACGTTAGGTTTTTCTAATATTCAAGAGTTTTATAGAACAATTGCAGAAAAATTATCACGGTTACCGAAATAGATAATAATAAAGCGCTCTCGATGGAATTCGAGGGCGCTTTATATTATATTGAAAGAGGGATTTGGTAGAAAAATATGGGGGGATATTATGAAAATTCAAGTGGTATTATCAGGGTATGGGACAGTTGGTAAAGAATTTATTAAATTATTAAACGAAAAATATTTATATGTAAATGAAACATATGGAATTGAGTTAGCTGTTAGTGGAGTGATAGGAAGAAATATTGCAATACATAACGGGAAAGGTTTGCAGATTAATGATTTATTGACGTATGGTGATGGTTCTGCTGCAATTGAAAAATATATCGAACATTATCCAGAGGAACGCGGAACGATTAATATAAATGGTACTGTATTGGTTGAATCAACTGCTACAAATCTTAAAAATGGAAATCCAGGGAAACAGTATATGAAACAAGCTATTGAAAATCAAATGGATATAGTAGCTATTTCAAAAGGTGCACTTGTTACAGCTTGGAGTGAACTGAATACGGCAGCACGTATTTCAGGCTCACGCATTCGATATAGCGGTGCGACTGCCGCTGCGTTACCGACATTAGACATTGGACAACTAARTTTAGCAGGTTGCCATATTGAAAAAATAGAAGGAATATTGAACGGGACAACAAATTATATYCTTACAAAGATGCATGAAGAATATAAGACGTTTGAAGAAGCATTGCAAGAAGCACAAAATAAAGGAATTGCGGAGACTAACCCGTTATTAGATATAAGCGGGATGGATAGCGCTTGTAAATTATTACTTTTGACGAATAGTTTAATGGGAAACAATTATTCACTCAAAGATATAAAAATAAACGGAATAGAGCACGTTACAACGCAACAAATTCAAAATGCAAAGGAACAAAATAAATCAATTAAATTAATTGCATCAGCATATAAAGATGATAATGGAAAAGTAAACCTTAGTGTACAACCTTGTAATTTAGAGAAAGAACATCCGTTAGCAAATATAAATGGCACGGAAAAAGGAATTACGTTCTTTACAGATACAATGGGACAAGTCACTACAATTGGTGGAGCTTCTAATCCACGCGGAGCTGCAGCTGCTGCTTTAAAAGATGTAATCAATTTATATCGAAATGATTTATAGGC
>NZ_JBFTMA010000953.1:0-1276 GCF_056396725.1 Bacillus sp. 05T31 | reverse complement strand
TCCTAAACCTGTAAATAATGCGATTTTATGGGGATTAAAATCTTCTATATCAAAATTATCCAAAAAGTTATTTGTTACTTTCATAACAATTTGTTTTTCATTTCTCTCTAGCATACCTCTATTTTCTAACTCCAATAAAAAGTCTAGTTTCCCCATTAAACCATGACATAAACAATAATCACTATTTTCATGTAATGTACTTAAGATTTGTTTTTTAAAAAAGATTAAATCTGATTGTATATCTTCATTTTGATATGATTCTAAAATTTTAATTCTTGATATTCCCATTCCACTAAACCCTTTACACCAGCTATCTGTATACTCATATTCACTCATACTCATTTTCTCACTTTTATGTATACCATGTATTACTCTATCGTACTTATTGGTTTTTAATATTTCTTTTAACTTATAAAATGCGAGAAGTTGTCCTGATAATCCATGAACAAACCCCTTTAATGAATCTTCTAAATTTAGAGTATCGTGAGCTTTCCAATATACAAATTCATCATGTGTTTGCATATTATTGACAATGTAGTCACCGAGATTTTCAGCCACTTTAAGCAATATTTTATACTTAGGATTAATTTGATAGAACTTAACTGCCGTTAAAATTAGACCAGCCGAACCCCCTAATATATCAAAATGCTTATCGTTATATTTATTTTTTTCAATATCGGAGTTGATATCCATAAATATTTGCAATATCACCCTTTCATCGATAGAGGTTATATGTGGTAAATTTGTTAAATAGTAAGAAATAATGGCATTAACACCATTTACAAAACCATAATTATTTTTATTTTTGTTTAATATTTCTTGCAAGGCTTTTTGTTCGAGTTTATTTATAATTTCAATCTGATTAGGATCAGCATTATTTCTCAGTAATGAACTTATTCCCAATAATCCATCATATATCCCACTATTCAAATGGTTTATCTCAAGCTCCCCTTGCCAATTTGTTTTTAATCCAATAAAATCTACATCACCGTCTTTTGATATATAACTGCCATCAAGAATTTTCCCTGTAATTGCTTCTTTTATTTTATTTGTAGGTAAATTAGTTCGAAAATTAATTGTTTCCTTTACTGTATTCAGCTTATATAGATTATCATTTTGATTAGAAAGGGATATTTCTATAATTTTTCTTTGTAATAAAAAGTCAGCATATGAAATTTTTTTAAATTTCATTTCTAAATCTATTTCATTACTTGATAAACTTTCGCAAGACTCCCATTCATACTTATTAAAGAAATATGGAACATCATAGGATAAT
>NZ_JBFTMA010000952.1:0-1277 GCF_056396725.1 Bacillus sp. 05T31 | reverse complement strand
TTTTATAAGAATAGAATTTAAGTTAGTAAGAGATCGTGCCTATGGTAGTGAGAAAATATGGGTTAGGGGGATTTGAAAATGAGGAAACTCAAAAGAGTCAATGTTCCTAATATACCAGAGCAACTATCACAGCCTAACGACAAGCGAACTATAAATAAGAAGAAGTTAAGGCGTTTTATTTTCATGTTCATTTTTATTGCTGCGACTACTTTGTACGTTCAATATATTTTAACGAAACAACAAGAAGTAATTAATGGCAAAAAAAATACAATAACAAATCAAAAGAAACAATTAGTTTCTTTAAAGAAAGATCAAGGTTCTTTAAAGACTAACATTGAGAATTTAACCGATAATGAAGAAGAGATTTTAAAGTTTGCTAGAAAAGAGTATCAATTTTCTAAGTCAAATGAAACAATATTCGTATTGCCAAAGTGAAGTGGTGGAACAGTTAGCGATAGCTAACTGTTTTTTGATGTATGAGGGGAAAGTTGTTTGTAGTGTGAATGTCATGGTACAAGGAGCAATGACATATTGTAAAAATGAGAAGTTTGAGCCAATTTTAATTGTTTCAAGAGATTTTCATAATTATGGAATATATGTCAAAATAAATATTGTTAAAATTCTGTCAATTGTATATAATACAAGGTAAGCGGATACATTTTTTAATCAACGTTGAGTTAACAGCTTATACGTCTGTTAAGAAAACCGTTATCCTCGTATAAGAAAGGAAGATAGCTGTGTACGCTTCAAATACAATTTACGTCGTAGGGGATGCGAAAGCACCTCAAAATAATCCCATTACCGAAAAGTTCAAAAGTTATTTTGTAGCATTTGTACTTGAGAAGGATACAGGGGAAATTGTAGATGCAGATTGCTCAGCCACAATTGCATTAACATCTCAATTTGTTAAATATTTGTTTCTACATAAAAATATTAATGACCCAGCATTAGTAACAGAAATAAAAAATCGGTACTTCGGTTCGTCTCAAAAGGCGCTACTTGTAGCGCTAAAAGATGCACAGAAAAAATATAATCAGATCGCTGCTTTGTCTACCCATTCATAGACAAAATCCAGCCGTAAGAATCTTCTTATGGCTGGATTTTTTTGTTTCGCATTAACGGAAAAGCCACCCGGATATTAAAGTATCACTCTATAAACAATGAAAGTATGAACAAAATGAAAATTACCGATGTGAAGGTAAACCGCCGACATGTAAATCTTCATACACCGTTTAAAACTGCGCTTCGCACTGTAACGGAAATCGAAAGTATAGATG
>NZ_JBFTMA010000951.1:0-1279 GCF_056396725.1 Bacillus sp. 05T31 | reverse complement strand
ACCGTGACACATTTCCGCGAGTATGTCGAGAGTTAATACTTCGTCAAAATGCTTTTCGATATAGTCTTTAATTTGTTCTACCCACTCTTGATTAGGTAAAGTTAGCCCACTTGGTTTACAACGTTTGCACGGACGAAAGTTTTCATGCAATGCTTGCTCGGCATGAAGAAAAATTCGTACATTGTTTTTATTCGGTATTCTTGATTTGCATGACGGTCGACAAAAGATYCCGGTTGATTTCACAGCATAAAAGAATTTGTTGTCATAGGAAGAATCATTATGAATAATTGCTCGCCAATACTCACTCGTTAACGTAAATCCTTCATTGTGCAAAGAACATCACCTCTGAAATTAGTATAACCTGAATAATGTGCGTATGTACGTATTCACAAATGTAAGAGCAAGATTACAAAGATGAAACTATGATAGGTTATCTATTTTGTGTTAGCATGAAAATTGAAAATGCACATCAAGAGGAGGAACATAGATGAAGTTGATTTCATGGAATGTAAATGGTTTGCGAGCAGTTATTGCAAAAGGTGGATTTCTAGAATATCTAGAAGAATCTAATGCAGATATATTTTGTTTACAGGAAATTAAATTACAAAGTGGACAAATCGATCTAGATTTAGAAGGATACTATACATACTGGAATTACGCTGTGAAAAAGGGGTATTCGGGAACTGCTATTTTTACGAAAAAAGAACCGATTTCTGTTACATATGGTTTAGGGATTGAAGAGCATGATCAAGAAGGACGAGTTATTACGTTAGAATTTGATGATTTTTATATGATAACGCTGTATACACCAAATTCTAAACGAGGATTAGAACGTTTAGATTACAGAATGGAATGGGAAGACGATTTCCGGTCGCATATTAAGCGATTAGATGAAAAGAAACCGGTTATTTTCTGCGGAGATTTAAACGTTGCTCATAAAGAAATAGATTTAAAAAATCCAAAAAATAATCGCAAAAACCCTGGATTTTCTGATGAAGAAAGGGGGAAGTTCACACGTGCTTTAGAAGAAGGATTTGTTGATACGTATCGTTATCTTTATCCTGACCAGGAAGGAGCATACTCGTGGTGGTCATATCGCATGGGAGCAAGAGCGAAAAATATTGGATGGCGTTTAGACTATTTTGTTGTCTCTGAAAGAATGAAAGAGCAGATAACGGATGCAAAAATTAATAGTGAAGTGATGGGATCAGACCATTGCCCAGTTGAATTACATATAGATTTCTAAAAAAGAAGTATCTTCCTGGAGAAAGGAGGATAC
>NZ_JBFTMA010000950.1:0-1286 GCF_056396725.1 Bacillus sp. 05T31 | reverse complement strand
GAGTTACTAGAAGAATACGATTTGAAAGTTGATGTTCAAGAGTTAGCAATTGTAAGTGAGCATATTTTTGAGTGGAAGAACGAAAAAGGACATCACTGTACATTGCTACATTGGGGAACTGTTGAAGAGATAATTACAAATGAAATAAGACATAAAGAACATGCGGATATTATATTAATATGGAAAAGTATAGAAGAGTTAAAGAATAAGCCCACATATCCTGACGGAATCGTAAGTTATTTAGAAGATAATAAACGTAATATAGTCCACTTTATTATTAAAGATAAATAGGTTAATAGAAGGGGGATAACAATGGGAAACTCTACTTTTTGGATTATTATTTTTGCTTTTTGTATAGCGGGCTATTTTTTCGATAAGTTTTTAAGAAAAAAACTGAATATGCCAAAGAGTGGTTTTTGGGGATATAAACATGTGAATAGTCTGCATGTAAAATTAGAAATAGGATTATTTATAATTTATTTAGTAACTAGTTTTATTTATATATATAAATTCGAAAACGCTAATATTGGATATGCTATTATTACCTATTTGGGGATAACATGGATTTTAAGAGCGTGGATGGAATGGAAGTATGATAGAGAGTCGAAAGAATTTATTTTTTCAATAATTGGACTAGTTTCATTTATAGTTATGTTCTTAATACTATTTTATCTCGTTCCACCAGCTGCATAATAAAGTGACTATTTAGAAGATAATAACTGTCATGTAATCCACTTTATTTTAGAAAATGCAACGTAGTAATAGGAGGAATGGAAATGGGAGCTTATACTGTTTGGATTATAATTATTGGAGTTGGTATAGGTGGCTATTTTTTAGAAGAGCTTTTACGAAAAAAGTTAAATATGGAGAAGTGAGGCTTCTTTGGATATAAACATGTAAATAGTTTACATGTAAAATTGGAAATAGGATTATTTTTTATTTATTTTATTGGTAGTATGGTTTATACTAACAACTTTGAAAATGCAAATGTAGGATATCCATTCTTCGCTTTTTTTGGAGTATTATGGACATTACGTGCATGGATGGAGTGGAAATATGATAGAGAATCGAAAGAATATATCATATCAATAATTGGCTTATTTACATTTTTTATTGCGATTTCATTGCTACTTTACTTCGATCCGTTTTCAGCGTAAAAGTAAGTCTATCGCAATAAATAAAAAGAGGGGATGAAATGGTTTGGAGTTAAATAAGATATTAGAACGAATTCGAGTGAAATCTGCAGAGCAATCACTACTAATAATAGGTATTGATGGTTGTGGCGG
>NZ_JBFTMA010000949.1:0-1289 GCF_056396725.1 Bacillus sp. 05T31 | reverse complement strand
GTCCATTATGAGGRCTAATTATCCTTTTTTATTTACATAATGAATGAAATAAGTAMACAATAAATATTTAGTTTAATCAGTATAATAAAGATATATAACTTGAAACGTTCGATTGGTTTTTGGGGGAGGGCATAGCCTCGGTGCGAAGGCAACACTCCGCTTTCGAGGACATGCTTCAGTTATAGTTTGTCACTATTTGAATTATAAATCAGTTATTTTATCTTTATCTGGATTCTTGCCCAAACTAATGACCTCTTCTCCTTTTCAATAGTTTCGAGTTAGGTCCGGGATTTCTAAAGGTCGCGTACGTTCCAAACAATCTCACCGCGCTCGTCCCACGTACTGTGATGCCTCTTAAATCCTATCTTTTCTAACACCCGGAAGGACGCAACATTCCAAGTGCCTACAGTCGACCAAAGTCTGTGGCGCCCCGTAGCAATCGCAGCGTCCAGMACAACAGATGCTGCCTCAGTCGCATAGCCTTTGCCATGAGCACTGCGGAACAACTCGTATGCGATCTCCGGCTCTTCCAGTGTGGAACGACCGATAATCAAGCCACAGTATCCGATGAAATCACCTTCGTCTCGTCGGCGAATAGTGAGAAGGGAAATGCCATTTTCGCCTGCTCTCTTACGCATCTCGATAAGCTTGCTACGAACGGCGTCAAGGGGTGGCATATCCACACCACGTTCGCCAATTAATTTTCTCATCCAGACTGAATCGGATTCCTCCCACATACTCAGATCAAGTCGTTCAGTTTTCAGCTGGAACTCCATAGCTTTAAATAAAGCTGTCATAGTGGAAACCTCCTAGTTATGTCACTGCACTCATAATAGCTTCGCACCTCATCACCACATCAGGTTGGAAACCCGGCTCTTTTCCAACTCTCGCGAGAATTTATAGCAACAGTGTACAAAAAATTAGTGTTATTTTATGCATAGGTAATTACCCTACAAAATAGACCTTTTTATCAAACTTTTTTCAAAACTAACTATAATATAAAGGCAAAAACATATTATACATATCAAATAGGTCCTTGCCTTTACTTTTATTGATTTCAACAACTATAAACTAAATATAATTCGGACGAGTTCTTTTTTACTTATCTTTCAACTAAGCTAATTGCTAACTCACGTTTGTATCGAATAGAKGTGAAACCTTCGCYTACAGGTAGCCCATAAGCTGGTCTTTCATCTTGGTATTTAAATCCAACYGCTTCATAAAATGGAATTCCYATAKCATTATCTTTTGCAACTGAAACCCATTGTTCTTTTGCACCWCGTTCAATT
>NZ_JBFTMA010000948.1:0-1290 GCF_056396725.1 Bacillus sp. 05T31 | reverse complement strand
ATGGAGAACAGCACAAACGCTTCGTATACAAACAGAAGGAAAAACAATGGATGAATTAATAAAAGATGTACGGAAAAAAGTAAAAAAATAAAAAAGAGGCCGCAGCCTCTTTTTTATTTTTTATGCCCATTGTTTTGATAAATGAGCCATTTCAATCGCAGCAACTGCCGATTCATATCCTTTATTACCAGCTTTTGTACCTGCACGTTCAATCGCTTGTTCAATTGTTTCTGTCGTTAATACACCGAAAATAACTGGAATGTCCGTTTGTAGTGATAAAGACGCAACACCTTTTGCTACTTCATTACAAACGTAATCGTAATGTGTTGTAGCACCGCGAATTACTGTACCTAATGTAATAACAGCATCATATTTTCCGCTATTGGCCATCTTTTTAGCGATTAAAGGAATTTCAAATGCACCAGGAACCCATGCAACATCAATATCATTCTCTTCTACACCGTGACGCTTTAATCCATCTAAAGCTCCGCCAAGTAACTTACTTGTAATAAACTCATTAAAACGTCCAACAACAACCCCAACTTTTAATCCTGTACCAACTAAATGACCTTCGAATACCATAATGTATCTCTCCCTTAATTATAAGTTTAGTAAATGTCCTAATTTGCTTGCTTTCGTTTGTAAATACGTTTTATTTTCTTCTTTTGTTGGCATTTGTAACGGTACACGCTCGGTTACTTCTAAATCGTAACCTTGTAAGCCAGCAATTTTTCGTGGATTATTCGTTAATAATCGTAAACTTTGTAAGCCTAAATCTTTTAAAATTTGAGCGCCAATACCGTAATCACGAAGATCAGCTGGGAACCCAAGTTTTTCATTTGCTTCTACAGTATCTAACCCTTCTTCTTGTAACTTATAAGCGCGAAGCTTATTCAGAAGGCCAATGCCTCGTCCTTCTTGTCTCATATAGAGAAGAACACCTTTTCCTTCACGCTCAATTTGAGCAAGTGCAGCATGTAGCTGTGGTCCGCAATCACAGCGGCACGAACCAAATACATCTCCTGTTAAGCATTCTGAATGAACGCGTACAAGTACAGGTTCGCCTGTTGAAATATCACCTTTTACGAGCGCGATATGTTCTTTCATATCTAATGAGTTAGAATAGCCAATTGCATGGAAAGTACCGAAATCTGTAGGTAATGTAATTTCCACTTCTCTCGTCACAAGTGTTTCGTGATGGCGGCGATAAGCAATTAAATCTTCTATTGTAATCATTTTTATATCAAATTGTTTTGCGCACTCTAGTAAATCAGGTACACGTGCCATCGT
>NZ_JBFTMA010000947.1:0-1297 GCF_056396725.1 Bacillus sp. 05T31 | reverse complement strand
GATATGATGATCAGTTTAGTTACTACGTACATGGCTATTGAATCAGAATCTACGAAAGAATTAAAAGAGCTTCAGGAAGAAATTATTCATGCTCAAGCATATATTCAAAAACGAAAATTTGAAGAAACACAGAGATAAAACCCTGTGTTTTTATTTGATCGTCTATGACGCTAATCTGTTATAAATCAAATTAGATGTAATTTGATTATTGTTTTGGCATAATCCAAACAATTTGTTGAATGCGTACAATATACGGTACCGTATCTTCAATGAGCAAATGATCTGGTTTCACATCCTTTAACTTTCCTCTTACATTACCTCTTACAGTTTCAATAAACACATGTTTGCCAATTGCTGATTGTAATGTCTGATATACGTAGTGATTAGGTACACTTACCATATTTTGTTCACTGAAGTCATTTCCCTCAAAATAACTCATTCTATARGACTCCTTTCTAACTTACATTYTTTCTCTTAATATATGATATAAATCTTATAAMTATRCTAGAAGGATAATTCAYTATATGAAMGAAAMTAACATTTTRATAAGGTRCGTTTTCTATTMCTAAATTRCTAAAAAATTATTTATATAAGGTTRMTTTTACTAGTTAATAGKTGATGATATAGGGATACTTTGAATGTACATCCAGGTTGTTCCTTTCAAGATATGTATCGTTTTAAATACGCCCTTTATTAGAATAATGCTCATACTTTTTTTGAGATTCTTTAGTAATACGTGCGTTAAGTAAAATTGCTAACAACAAAAACACTCCATATTTTCCCCCTGTAGCCCCTATGATAATCACACTACTACAAACAAGTACAATTAATAGGATAAATGAAACTAAATAAATACGGTCATAGTTCTTTGACATCTTTTCGTATTTTATRCGTTCTTTCCTTGCATYCATCTAAATTCCTCCTTTAAATTATCCRTTTCACYATMAAATAAATCTCATCCTTAAAAAGGAAACAATATATCGTTTTAAATGATTAGTTTGTTTTTTTATCAACTAATKTATATAACGTAAAAAGAAATCCTACCAATATTAAGCTTTCCACCATGATAATCCCGACCCTCTCCTTCCTTTTAACCCCAATACATCAGATAAAAGTTTTGTATATCCCATATTAGCTGCAGCAAACAAAAAGGATCATCCCTTCTTTTAAAGGCTGATCCTTTTCTAAGTGCATTCAACTATTTTTAACTATTCTTGATTAATTAGAATAACTGCTGGCCCATCTACACGAATTCCACCAACTTCGATTTTTTCATAAGCCTCAACTGTAATAGAAA
>NZ_JBFTMA010000946.1:0-1302 GCF_056396725.1 Bacillus sp. 05T31 | reverse complement strand
ACATTACCAACCCTTAAGAGACCCCTTGTTAATGGTTTACTTTTCAGAAAATTATAACTAATATTATTCTACTCTATTTTACGTGTTTGTAAATAGTTATATTTTAAATATTCTGATTTTAACTTCCATAATTTAGTATGCTTTATCCCCCATCTACTATATGTACGTACTATACGCCTTATTCTTCTCTATTTAACTGAGCTAAAAAAAGCATTTCAAAGTAGCTAAGCTACTTTAAAATGCTTTTTTAATTCTATTATTTTTCAGTCACGTACGCCCACTTAAAGCTAAATTCTGGACTGATATTATGTTTTACTACACCTTTTACATTTGGTTGTAAAACATAAGAATCTCCACGTTGATATAAAGGTACAATCGCTACATCTTCTTCAAGTAATGTTTTTTCAGCTTTCCCTAACTCTTCCCAACGTTTTTTCGCATCACCCATTAATTCAGTACCGGCTTTTTTCACCATGCCGTCATATTTAGGGTCAGAGAAGCTCATTTGATTATGAGAATGTCCAGTCTCAAACATATCTAAGAACGTCATYGGATCYGCATAATCTGGATTCCAKCCGCCATAYGARAWATCATAWTSTTGMTCWGATTCTAATTTTAGTTTTTGCTTAAATGGTTGAAGTTTAATRTTAACTGTTACACCTTTTAAGTTCTTCTCAATTTGGTCCTTAATATATTCTCCAACTTTTTTCGCATTACCAGTATCGTAGTTTAAKAATTCAATTGTAACTTGATCTTTACCAAGYTCTTTTTTCGCTTCTTCCCATGATGCAGCCGCTTTTTTAGCATCTGGTTTCAAACCATTTTTAAACGTTTCTTGGAAGTCTTTACCGTCCGGTCCAGTTGCTAAACCTTTTGGTACTAAGAAGTCAGCTTCTTTTGATCCATCATTTAAAATTACATTTGCTAGATTTTTCTTATCGATAGAAAGTGCAATTGCTTCACGCAATTTTTTGCTCTTTAATGGTGTATCTTGTCCATCACGTTTTTGGTTCATACGAATGAAGTACGTACTTACTTGTGAAAATGTTCCGAATTCATCTTTCTTATTTCTGTATTTATCTACGAACTCTCCAGTTAATAAAGCAAAGTCAACTTGACCGCTATCATATAAATTGATAAGAGTTGCTGGTTCTTTAACAACACTGAAGTTAACTTCTTCAAGTTTTACAGTCTTTTTATCCCAATATTGATCATTTTTCTTTAATTGCCATCCTTGTTCATGCTTCCAATCTTTAAGAACGAACGGTCCGTTATAAACTGTTGTATCAGACTCTATACCGA
>NZ_JBFTMA010000945.1:0-1305 GCF_056396725.1 Bacillus sp. 05T31 | reverse complement strand
AAAAAGACTAAGCAGCCATCGAGATTCGATATTCTATCGGAGCTCGATGGTTGAGTCGTTTTTGGAACCGTTTATAGTTATAAAAGTAAATATATTCTTCAATTGCTTGTATTAAATCTTCTTCTGTTTTAAAATGATTCAAATACAACATCTCCGATTTAAAATGGGAGAAAAATGACTCGATACARGCRTTATCATGGCAGTTTCCTTTGCGAGAGTGGCTRCCAATGATACCTAAATCKRAAAGTCGTTTGTTGTAGGCATGAGATGTGTACTGGAATCCCTGATCTGAATGGAGAATGGTTCCACGCACATCTCTTTTTTGTGCCAACATTTCAATCGTATCTAATACAAGTTCATTATCATTGCGCGTAGATATTTTCCAAGAAACAACTTCGTTATTATAAACATCTTGTACAACAGAAAGATACCGAAATCCCTCTTGGAATCGTAGGTAAGTAATATCTGTAACAAGTGCCTCATTTTGTTGGCGATCTTTAAATTCACGGTTTAAAACATTCGGAAAAATATTGGAATAGTTCCCTTTAAAGAAGCGACGCTTCTTTCGAATAATAGATTGAATATTGAGCTCACTCATTAAGCGATATACTTTTTTGTGATTTATAAAATATCCCTCTTCCTGTAAAGCGATTTTCATACGTGGATAACCATATTCTTTGTGCTTTACGTGAATAGATCGTATTACCTTTTTTAATCGTTTCTCGGATTTTAGTCGTATGTTTTTCATACCTTTGGTATGAATCCATTTATAGTAACTTGAACGATGTACATCCGCAAATTTCGTAAGCCATATAACTGGATACTTTGTCTTTAATGATTCAATGATATGATATCTCTCTTTATATTTTAGTACACCTCCATTTATAGATTTGGATACTGCTTTTTTAAATATTCAACCTGTGCCTTATAGTAGTCACGTTCCTCTTCAATTGTCTTAAAATAAACACGTTTTCCTTTTAGAGGGTTTGGTATACCTTTCATTCCCCCATTTTTCCCGCGAGTATCTGTAATCTCACCACATTCTTTATATTTTTTGACCCAATTTTTAAGTTGGGTAGAACTTCTAATCTGATATCTTTCCTTTATCATATTGTAACTTCCTTCTCCGTTTAAATAACTTTGAACAGCTGATAACTTTAATTCTTCTGAATAGGTATTAAATGTCGATCCTTTTTTAGTCATGAAAAATCCCCTCCAAGTAATAGTGTAACATCCATGTGTGTACATGGTCTTTTTTACACTGTCTACCTAAAGGGGATAATATCAAGTGGTAGTCTCTTTTTG
>NZ_JBFTMA010000944.1:0-1875 GCF_056396725.1 Bacillus sp. 05T31 | reverse complement strand
ACCTGACTCATACGGAATTTGAAGTATTACATACTTAATACCAAATCAAAGTATATGCATGATGAGAATGCAATTAATTACAAAAATATGGAGCTATGAATTTATTGGTGATAATTGTATAGTAAATTACGATATAAATGGGGACCTAAATGTAAGAGTGTAATAACCATTGTTTGAGCGAGTTATAAATTGGAGGATACAGTATGAAAAGAGGAATTGTATTAAAATTRTTTATGWTAACAACAGTGTTATGTATGTTGATCTTAGCAACTATTTTTGTTGGACAAACGATATTCTTTAAACAATTTTATGCGAATAAAAAAATGGAGGATATCAAAACAAGCATGAAATCTTTTGAAACAGATTATTTAAATAGTGGCGGAAATTCACAATCCATTCAAAAGTTAGAGGAAGACTTTTATCGAGAACATAATACATGGATTACAACATTAGATAGTAATGGAAGTTTAAAGAATGTCAATGATTTTTATATAGAAGTAACATTAAAGCAGTCTAAAAATAAAGAAAGTCAATTCGCTAATTCTACAATTACCATACCATTGTATAATTTTAAGGGTGATTACGATATTTCAACTAGCGAGTTCACTTTAGGAGAATCACTTTTTTTACGGGGTATAGAAAAAAATGCTGCGTTCTTTCCTTATGCTTTACACTCAAATGCAACCAATGTGAATTGGATAAATAAGCCAATAGATAAAAAAATAAATGAAATTATAGAACAATGTAAAAAGAAATATCCACCTGCAGACATGCCTGAAGGTATATCTGATTATGAAAAAAAAATAATCAAAGGAAAAGAACAATCTAAATTTGAAAAAGTATTGGCCCAAGCAATACCTGAAAAATCACTAGAAGGGACAATTACCAAGATTCCAAATTTGGATGGGAAGAATCAATCGAATTTTATTTATACAAATAGCTTGTTTATGGAAAAGATACAAGAGTTTCAGGCAGACTTATTGCTCAATGAAAAGAATCCTAAATATGATACCTTACAAGAAATCGATTATGAGCAGAATAATATTAAATATAAGTTCATAATAAAACCGATAAAGGATAAAAGCGGTGCAATAACATACATTTTCTCAATGACTTCGTTACAGCCAGTTGGGGTTCCAGTGATGTCAAAAGATGAGATTGGTGATTTAGCTCAAAATATTAATTTACTTTCAAATACATTACATTCACATATTGAGCAGTTACACCAAGATATAGAAAAAGAAAAACGATTAGAATACACAAGAAAAGAATTTATTTCAGGGGTATCGCATGAGTTAAAGACACCTCTAAGTATTATGAAAAGTTGTATTTCTATCTTAAAAGACGGTGTTGCAAGTCATAAGAAAGAATATTACTTTAAGGCAATGGAAAAAGAAGTGGATAAGATGGATATGTTGATTGTGGATATGCTTGAGTTAGCAAAATTTGAATCTGGTACGTATAAAATGCAGATGGATGTTTTTTATATTGACCAATCCATTAAGCATATATGTGAGCAATTATCTTTGGACATAACAAAAAAGCAATTAAATATTCACACACATCTTGCTGCAACTGAGGTCATTGCAAATTACCATCGTATAGAACAAGTACTCACAAACTTTATCACAAATGCTATTCGTTACACGCCAGAAAAAGAAAATATTATTATTTCTACATTAGATGAGCCAAGTCGCATAAGGGTTTGTATCGAAAATAAAGGTGCCCATATTGAAGAAGATCAATTAGATAAAATTTGGGATCGTTTTTACCGAGTTGATACAGCWMGWCAACGSTCRCAAGGTGGAACAGGWCTTGGACTTGCCATTTCAAAAAACATCTTAGAACTTCATGGAGCAGAGTATGGAGTATATA
>NZ_JBFTMA010000943.1:0-1305 GCF_056396725.1 Bacillus sp. 05T31 | reverse complement strand
TGTCATAAAGTTGCGTCCATTGCATGTGTAAATAAGTTATTGAAGCTTCTCTTCTACCTCATTACACATAATATGTACTATGATTATCGATTAACCGCCTGAAACCATAGTTTCATTCATCACACCATATCTGCCCCCTATTAAAAAATGGACACATATTAGGGGTATTTGGTTTGCATTCTAATTGACTTAAAATCTCTGATATTTGATCAATTAGAACTCTAAAAAACAGTTGACTAATCGTAAGAAAAGCACCCTCGCCCAGGCGCCAAGAGATACATATACATTGAGGTAACTAACACGCTAGAAAAGGCCCTTCCATATCATTGTATGATTTATCAATTATCTTTATACCTAGAACACTCTTTAAATACGCTTAATGTGTAATTTTTATATAACAAATAAGAAAGCACCCATTTTGGGTGCTTATGTATACTAATATTGGTTCTGGTGCAAAAACTTTGAAGTATATGAAAAATGTCTATCAAACTTGGACATACTGATACTAGTACTCTAAAAAGGATGTGATTGGTATGGAAAAGCAAAATCTATTCAAGTRGAAACATTATCAGCCTGAACTGATCTTATTAACAGTAAGATGGTACCWGCGGTACAATTTGAGCTTTCGCAACCTGGTGGAAATGATGGAAGAACGAGGATTATCAATYGCTCACACAACAATTATGCGCTGGGTTCATCAATATGGACCTCAATTAGAAGAGAAAGTACGMYATCATCTTAAATCAACAAATGACTCATGGAGRGTCGATGAAACCTATATCAAAGTAAARGGTCAATGGATGTATTTATATCGTGCTGTAGATTCCGAAGGGAACACCATTGATTTTTATCTAAGTAAATCAAGAGATAAACAAGCAGCCAAGCGCTTTTTCAAGAAAKCCTTGGCTTTTTCGTACGTGTCTAMACCTCGTGTGATAACAGTAGATAAGAACCCTGCCTACCCTGTAGCGATTCAAGAGTTAAAAGAAGAGAAACATATGCTTGAAGGCATACAACTAAGGCAAGTTARATATCTCAATAATATAGTAGAACAAGATCATCGTTTTATTAAGAAACGCGTGCGTTCTATGTTGGGATTCAAGTCATTTAAAACGGCAACTTCCATATTGAGAGGTGTTGARGCCATGCATATGATGAAAAAAGGACAAACCTCTCAAGGGGGGAAGTCTGTCCAAAATCAGGTGAACCTCATTCATCAACTATTCGGTATTCCAGCATAAAAGTGGATTCCGTTAGGAATTTCTTCACTTCTTTATATCTTCAAAAAATGTTTGCACCAGAACC
>NZ_JBFTMA010000942.1:0-1306 GCF_056396725.1 Bacillus sp. 05T31 | reverse complement strand
ATAATGTATTCCCCTAATACTTCAAAGAATGTCTTTTTCTCTTCTTCTTGTACTTCTAACATATCCTCTTCTTCAGTAACTTCGTACGGGTTAATGATAGAAGCAATGATGAAACCACCGAATAAGTTAAGCACTAAAGCGGTTACAACATATTGCGGTTTTAATAACACCATATATGATCCAACGATAGACATAGATACTGTAGACATTGCAGATGCACATAATGTATACATTCTTTTCTCTGGCAATAATCCTAGTTGTTTCTTAACTGAAATAAACACTTCAGATTGTCCTAAAATCGCAGAAGCTACCGCGTTATATGATTCGAGTTTCCCCATCCCATTTACTTTACTTAATACTAGACCGATAGATTTCACAATAATAGGTAATACTTTAATGTGTTGCAAAATACCTATTAAAGCTGATATAAATACGATTGGCATTAATACACTTAAAAAGAATGAAAACTCTTTTTGATTTACTAATCCACCAAATACGAAATTCACACCATCAGCGGCATATTTTAATAATTCTCCAAAACCATCTGCTATTCCGCTAATTAATATATTCCCTACGCTTGTATTTAATAATAAAAACCCCAAAATGAATTGTAATATAACCATCGTTATGATTGGGCGATATTTGACTTTCTTTCTATCATTACTAGCAAGCCAAGCGATACCTAAAATCAATACGAGGCCTAAAAAACCGATTAAGTATTTCATAAGCCGTCTCCTCCCATTCGTATCCGCTTACATTCTTTTCAATTGTTAAAGCAATAGATACACTTTACTTTAAACGTGTATCTATTGCTTTTCACACTTTATTAATTAGTAATTATCTGTAGCACCTTTTGCATCATTTAATACGATTGCAACACTAGCACTTGCTCCAACGCGAGAAGCTCCAGCCTCTACCATTTTGTCTGCATCTTCACGTGTACGAACGCCGCCAGATGCTTTCACGCCAACGTTTGGTCCAACTGTTTTACGCATTAATGCGATATCTTCTGCAGTTGCTCCGCCAGTTGAGAATCCAGTTGAAGTTTTTACGAAATCAGCGCCAGCTTTTACTGATAATTCACAAGCACGAACTTTTTCTTCATCTGTTAGAAGGCAAGTTTCAATGATTACTTTTACAAGAGCTTTTCCTTTTGCTGCTTGTACTACTTCATAAATRTCTTTTTCAACGAACTCATTGTCGCCATCTTTTAAAGCACCTACGTTGATTACCATATCAACTTCAGTTGCACCTTTTGCGATAGCATCTTTTGTTTCGAATGCTTTTGTTTCAGTAGTGCTTGCTC
>NZ_JBFTMA010000941.1:0-1820 GCF_056396725.1 Bacillus sp. 05T31 | reverse complement strand
GTAGCGGATACGATTACAATTGACGAATCAGAAAAATGTTTAAAGTTTGTTGAAAGATTAACTCAAGAAATGAAGAATCGTAAACGATTATTAAGTGAATATGACGTTGCAAATATTGAAATGTATGAAAAGGCAAGTGGGAAAGAAATACCACATATTATTATTGCAATCGATAATTATGATGCAGTAAAAGAAGCGAAATTCTATGAGAGTTTTGAAATGATAATTATGCAAATTGTCCGAGATGGTGCTAGTTTAGGGATTCATACCTTAATTAGTGCAGGACGACAAAACGCACTTAGAATTCAATTGTACAATAATATTAAAATCCAAACTTGTTTATATATGATTGATCAAAGTGAAGTAGCTAGTATTGTAGGGAGATCTGATATAAAAGTGGAAGAAACAGCAGGAAGAGCGTTAATAAAACTAGAATCTCCGACATTATTCCAGGCTGCATTGCCTACGAAAGTAGACGATGAACTACAACAAATTCAATTATTACAACAAGGTAGAAGTTGTAGCTCATGATATTGCGGTGAATGATCATTTAATGATTTATAGTGTAGATGATAGTATGAGAAAACAAATTGTAACTAGTATCCTATCTCAATTGAATAAAGATTATTTTGAAAGTGTGACGTTGGTGGATACAGCAGAGTATAGTTTCGTTCAATATAAAGGCAATGTGACACATTACATTGTAGAAGAAAATGAAATAAATATGCATGCGAAGTATTGGATGGAAGTAATTCGCGAACGAGCTCTTGAATTAGCACAAGCAAGACAAGAAGATAGAGAAATTCCTACATTCACAAAACAACTCATTATCATGACAAATGTTGAAGAGTTTAGCAAATTTGTTTATTTAGAAATGGAGGATGCAGCAACTTTAATTGATCTATCTCGTACAGTAGGTATTTACTTTGTATTAGCAGGTCACCACGACTACATGGACCGAAATCGTGAAGCTCTACCTATGAAAATGAGAAGTAAACTAACAGCAGCAGTTATCGCAATGCCATTAAATGATCAAAGTATCTTCAACATAAAATATATAAGCAACGAAGCACCATTAGGTAAAGATGAAGTGTATTACTACCAAAAAGGGAACATAATGAAACTAAAAATGCCTAGAGTAACTAATGAGGTGACAGTATGAAATTAAAGAAGAAAGCTAAGRTGATGATAGTYSTGTCAATAGTRGCAAGTTTATTAAGTGGATGTGGTTTTGGRGAGACGAAGATAGAGTATGAGAGATTAGTAAAGGCGTTGGATGAAGGGGATATGAAGACAGTTATGTCTGCGAGTGATGATGGGTATGCGTATGTGAAAGAAGAGGTTAGGGATAGTACGTTTTGGGCGAAAAATGATAAACGCATTAACGTCGTATATCAAACAACAGGAGCGGTATACAATATCAAAGAAAAAAGGTTCTATGGGACAACTTTACAAGAAATTGCTAGTTCATTAAATAATGAGCAAAAAAAAGAAGAAACTATATATAGAACTAGTATTAAATATGAAGATAATCAATTGAAAAGTCCAGATCAAAGTTTGGATGTTTCGAATGTTCATTTCATATTTGATAGATTGAAGGAATAGATAGTTTAAAACCCAAAAAAGATAAAAAAAGATTTAGTGAACCATCCAAGGTAACATATTACTTAACTGAATCGGAATTTCAAGAAATAATTAATGATAAGTTAAAAGTGGACTACGATAAATTTGATGAAGCAATATTATTAATGGAATTTAATTCGGCGAAAGATACAAAAGAAAATCCTATGGAATTCACTACGATAAGCATAACGATGGGG
>NZ_JBFTMA010000940.1:0-1310 GCF_056396725.1 Bacillus sp. 05T31 | reverse complement strand
GTATATGTATCGAAGCTGTTCCTCCCTAATTTATAAGACATTCCCCAGTGTCTTTGAATAGCTTCCATCCCTAATTAAATTGATATAAATTGTCCCCTTCCCTAGGCCATCATGTGATGGTCTATTTTTTTTCCAAAYACATAAATGTATTCTTTCCACATATTTCAGCAAAACTGGACTATATACATTGAAATAGACCATTTCATACTAAATATTCAGAAAATATTGTCAAAATAGGTATTTTTTCGGTATAATTAATTTAGAAAGCAATTTTACAAAAACAAAGGAGGGGTTTTTATTGAAACAAACAAAGGCAATCTTAATTGCATTATTTCTCGGTCTAGTTGTCGGACTCACTTTAAATTTAGCTGCTCCATCTATTTTTGAGCCATTGAATCAATATGCGTTCAATCCACTTGGTCAATTGTTTATTCGACTTATTAAAATGCTAGTTGTTCCTGTTGTGTTCATTTCTATCGTACTTGGGGCTGCTGGTCTTGGAGATCCGAAACAACTTGGAAGAATTGGTTTAAAATCAATTTCATTCTTTCTCGTAACAACAGCTGTCGCTATCTCTATTGCAGTTACATTTGCACTTATCATAAAACCAGGAGCTGGCGGTAACTTTAAAACAGACGGGCTTAAGTATGAAGGTGCAAAAACTGAAACATCTTTCGTTGATACATTGCTGAATATTGTGCCAGATAATCCAGCAAAAGCGATGGCTGATGGTAACATGTTACAAATCATTGCCTTTGCCGCATTAATCGGACTCGGTTTAGCTGTTTTAGGAAAACGAGTTCAAGGTATCCATTCATTACTTGAACAGGGCAACGAATTAATGATGTATCTTGTTAATCTCGTCATGAAATTAGCTCCAATCGGAACATTCGGGTTGCTCGCTTCGTCCGTTGGTAAAATGGGTCTTGCAGGCGTCGCTGCGATGTTCAAGTATATGATTGTCGTTATGTTGGTACTCATTATTCACGGTGTCTTCGTATACGGCGGCTTATTAAAGGTAYTRGCMAAAGAAAGTATTATTCGTTTCTTTAAACATTTCGGWCCGGTAATGGCAATTGGRTTTAGTACATCTAGCTCTAATGCRTCYCTTCCATTTGCTATGAAAACCGCACAAGAAAAACTTGGAGTTCCAAAAGCGATAAGCTCTTTTGTACAACCACTAGGTGCAACGATTAATATGGATGGCACTGCCATTATGCAAGGTGTGGCAACTGTATTTATCGCTCAAGTGTACGGAGTTGAACTTACATTAGCACAATTAGCCATGGTCGTATTAACTGCTGTACTAG
>NZ_JBFTMA010000939.1:0-1312 GCF_056396725.1 Bacillus sp. 05T31 | reverse complement strand
CATATAAACTGGGGTCACCAACTATTTGCTCAGCCATAAAACTAATTGTTCCTGGGATACGTTGAAATTCCAACATATAACGATTTGAAAATTGTTGCCACAACTCTTTCACCTTTTCCCAATTTTCTTTTCTTAGTTTTACTCGAACTTTTGTTGAATGTTTTTTTGTATCTACAACCTTACCTTCTCGTAGGCGATTCGTATTCAATTCAGGATATAGTTCAACTAACCATTCAAATCCACTTTTTTGAACGCCTCCAATATCAATAGATTGTTTAAACTCATTTCTCCGATTAATAATACCCAAATTGTCTAAATGCTCCAGTAATCTTTCGTCCGTAAATTCTGGATTTACTTTTTTTCTTTCGGTGACTACTAATTGAATCATATCTTCCGTTAATTTTTCTTCGTTTAATTGAAGTTTCGCATCACTATTGATCTCACCGATGAGTTTTTTTGCAAAATCTTTTTCATCATATCCAATTAAAAATGCTAGTCTAGCCGGCCACTCATCTTGTTGAATTCTATGACCTGTTTCATCCACTGGTAATCGTAATCCTCGACCAACTTCTTGAATTTTACTGTTTTCACTACCAGAAGTACGCAATTTAGCAATAACAAAAACATTTGGATTATCCCATCCTTCACGTAACGTCCATTTTGAAAATAAAAAACGCCTCGTTTGCCAATTACCCTTTTCATCTTTAAAACTTAAAAGCTTTTCTTTATTTTTCAAAATATCGTCAACTTCTGCTTGAATCGATTCATCACCAGAACCCCGATCTTCACCAAAATATCCTGCATGTACATTTTGATCATCACTGGCTAAACTCGATTGGGTAGCCCTTAGGAATTCTAAATACTCTTGTTCCCTAGGTAGACGTTTGAATTCATATTCTGCTACTAAGCGAGAGAGTTTCCCTTTCAATAAACGTTCAAAAGTTTCTTTTAGCCAGCCATCATCCTGGCGATAACTAGTAATGCTATCAATGAAAAAGAGACTTAATGTTTTAATTCTTGGCACATTATTTTCCCGTTGATTCCCCCTTAAAAAATTAGCTTGTTCGATTTCAAAATGCTTATCAATTGCATCTTTAATAATTAACTCCTGATAAGTTGATCGATAAGTACCAGGAATCAAGGCCATACCTTTTTCAAGCTCTAATTCATTACTCAACATTTTCGAACCAGCATATTCAATATCACCTTCAAAACCTGAATCCACTTCTGCTAAATTATCACCAACATGAAGTATCCAGCTCTTACTATTTTGCTTAAGCACCAGTTCCTTCGCCTTCACACTATCTACTAC
>NZ_JBFTMA010000938.1:0-1312 GCF_056396725.1 Bacillus sp. 05T31 | reverse complement strand
GTGTTAGTACAAAAATTGGAGAGTACGATTGTAAAGACARTTCGTAAAGGGGATGTCGTTACTAGGTGGGATGAAAATAAGTATGTTATTGTGGCGATTGATAACGGACATGAAAAGTCGACAATAACAAAGCGATTAATGAAAAATATTGAAAATGAAATAGAAAATGGTTTGTTAAGTATGACGCTATTATTTGGAGCTGCTAGTTATCCAATAGAAGGAAAAACCTTTGAAGAATTGTTAAGAAAGGCACAAAATCAATTGTACCAGCATAGGGATTTGTAAGAAAATGAGTGAAACTTCGATTTGAAGAAATATGATATGAAGAAGTTTTGAATGTAACATTTTTTTGACTTTTATTACAAAAAGAACTTTTATTGTAATAAAAGTCTTTAAAAATATATGGAATAAGCATATAATTATGTTGGATGTGTCAATGCATTTTGCACAATGTGTTTCATTTTTAAAGTGTAGAGGAAAGCATGCTCTACACTTTTCCTTTTTAGGGAATGACAAGAATAATTGTAAGTTGTTGCAAGATGACATTTACACTGTGTAAAATGAACAAAGAAATTATTTGATAGAAAGCGGAAAGGAAATGATAGAATGATAGACGTGACAGAACAACGACCATCTTTTATCAGGTGAATTATTACTGTTGTTCTCCAAATTATTATGGCTGTGATGAATTCCGTTGTACTTTTATGTAATACATAGTATAAACAGGTTTTAAAAAGTGCCAAGTAAAAGGTAGATATGAAACTGCTATTTAGTTCAAAAATGTAATTTTGAGTAATACAATTTGTACAAGCATTATAAACAATATGAATGATTTTCGTAAAAAAGGTGCGAGTGTGGAGTTAATAAAAGGATAAATAATTTCATAGCTTTTTACACGATTATCGTATATAAGTAGGAGGAAAAAGATGTTGAAGTATAGTAAATTAGCAATTGTAACTGCATTATCAATGACTTTACTAGCGGGTTGTTTCGGGCCGAAACCAGAAGAGGAATTATATGTTGCATTTGAAAATGCTGCAAAACAAGAAAAAACAATGTTTGAAGATGCGAAGAAACTTGAAACTTTAGAAAAAGAGGGACAAGAATTATATAATCAGATTGTTCAAGAAGGAAAAGATAATAATCAAACTGTTAAGGAAAAACTGAACCAAGCAGTGAAAAATACAGATGAACGAGAAAAAGTGCTTAAAAAAGAAAAAGAATCTTTAAATAAGGCACAAGAAGAAGTGAAGTCAGCAGATAAATATGTGAAGAAAATTGAAGATAAKAAATTRAAAGAYCAGGCGGATAA
>NZ_JBFTMA010000937.1:0-1314 GCF_056396725.1 Bacillus sp. 05T31 | reverse complement strand
ATAGTAGTCCGCCTCTATTAAATTTATATATATAAAACACTATTGATAATTAACAATGAATAAAATTTGGGTTTTTAGAGTAATCGAGATAGTAATCATAAAAAATAGTGTGCAATAAAAATTTTTTCACATGAAAGGAGAATAGTATGAAACACATAATAAAAGACGTATTAATAAATTATTTTAAAGAAATTCATTCACTACTAGTGGAAGAAGAATTACATAAGGACAGTTGGCATACAGATTTGCATTATAAAATCATGGTGAATGGGAATCGGTATTCCGCACGGTTTATAAATAGCGATCGAACAATCAATCCGGCCTTTGGGACGTTATCAAATGAACAATTGAAAGAGCAAGTACGGTTTACGTATTATTTACGAGAGCATGGAATACCATTTATGCAGATTAAGGAGAATATGGCGGGAGAGTCATTTACATTTGTTACTTGGAATGGTGAACAGTACCGGTTTGTATTGTCTACTTGGATTGAAGGGGAACATATTACACATTGTACAGAAATTATGGTAGAAGTCTTTGGAAAGGAAGCAAGAAAGATACATGATATTTCTAGTACATTTCAAAGCTCGACTTTTCAAAAGAAATCTCATTTAGATGGATATGGTGAGTTTATAAAGCTATTAGAAAATAAGGGCGGTACATGTAAGGAATTTCCAGGGTATATAGAGCTCGCTAAGTACCATATAGTATGCGCACATACGAATGATTTGGAGTTTATTGTACAAACAGATTTAAATCCTTTAAATRTCAGATGGAACTCAAATCAATGTGTAAAAGGAATTATAGATTTTGAATCGATTGGATATGTAGATCGCATTGAAGGATTAGCCTTTTTAATAAAATGGTACTCTCGAACGAAAGGAATAGAGTCACATGTAGTATGTCCGGAAGTTGCTAGAGCATTTTTAGAAGGGTATAAAGCTAGTAACATTTTAACTTCAAATGAGTATAAAAGACTTTCTTCGTTGCTATGGTTATCCGGTAGTTTAAATTGGAACTTCGTTAAAAAGACGATGAGTCTATTAGGTGACGGGAGAGAATTAGAGGAACATTTGAAAGTTTATAGAGTAAGRGGAGAAAGGTTATCTTCATTGTTAATTTGTAGATAACATTTCTTCTCTTTTGGGATTTATAAAACAAAGCATATGAGGTGTTCTAAAAATGAAAATACAAATTGTATTGTTTGACGGCTTCGGAGAGCTTGTTTCCTTTGCGCCTTTTGAGGTATTGAGAAGAGCGATAGAAGAAGGGGCTCCATTTACGGTTGAATTCGTATCAAGTGAACCGAAGCAT
>NZ_JBFTMA010000936.1:0-1314 GCF_056396725.1 Bacillus sp. 05T31 | reverse complement strand
CATTAGATCGTCTTTCGCTTGCAAAAGAAATTCAAAAACGTGCTGATAAGAAAGTTAAATGCTTTATTCAAGTGAAAACATCATCTGAAGAATCAAAGCAAGGATTGGCGATAGAAGAAACAATTTCTTTTATTCAAAGTTTGCAAGAATTGGATAAGATTGAAGTGGTAGGATTAATGACAATGGCTCCGTTTACAGGAGAAGAGGAAGAGATTCGTCGCTGCTTTAAGGAATTGCGCATGCTACAAACAGAGGTGCAGGAGCTAGAATTATTACATGCACCATGTAAAGAATTATCAATGGGAATGTCAAATGATTACACGATTGCAATTGAGGAAGGCGCTACATATATTCGTTTGGGAACGGTTTTAGTAGGAAAAGCGTAGGAGGAAGGAGAAAGTTATTATGAGTTGGTCAAAAGTAAAATACTTCTTTTTTGACACACCGGAAGAAAAAGAAGCAGCTCAATATAGTTATGAAAAGGAGCAAACAGACATGAAAAAGCAACAAGATCCCCCAGAACAACAAGATGTTCCGTTTGCGAAAGTGCAACCGAAGCAAAATGTAGTGAGTATTGAAACAGCGAAGCAATCTTCAAAAGTTGTTTTACTAGAACCACGTACATATTCGGAAGCGCAAGGCATTTCGGATCACTTAAAAGGTAGACGAGCTGTTGTAATTAATTTGCAAAGAATGTCTACAGATCAAGCTGTACGTATCGTTGACTTTTTAAGTGGTACTGTATACGCTATAGGCGGGGATATTCAAAAAATAGGCCCGAAAACATTTATGTGTACACCTGAAAATGTTGATATCGTTGGTGCGATTTCAGAGTTATTCGGTGAAGAAGAAGAGACAAATATAAAGAGGTGGTAATACGCCATGACAACAGTTTTAACAGTGTTACTTACTGCTATCGAGATTTACTCGTGGGCACTAATTATTTACATTCTCCTATCATGGTTTCCTGGCGCAAAGGAATCGGCTTTTGGAGATTTTCTTGCGCGTATTTGCGAACCGTATTTAGAGCCGTTTAGGAGGTTTATTCCACCATTTGGTATGATTGATATTTCTCCACTTGTTGCTATTGTTGCCTTGAAACTTGCTAGAGGTGGTTTAGTGAGTTTATTCAACTATTTTTTATAGTGTGAGGTTAAATACATGAGCATCTATGAGCATTTTAGACCTGATGAAGAGGTCTTTGTGGATAAAGTATTAGAGTGGAAACAGGCTGCTGAGTACCATCAAGTCAAGTTAACAGATTTTCTTGATCCAAGACAGCAACAAATTGTTTCTATGGTAATAGGGCAAGGA
>NZ_JBFTMA010000935.1:0-1319 GCF_056396725.1 Bacillus sp. 05T31 | reverse complement strand
GCCTATGCAGAAATTCAACCCTCCTTTAAGCATATAAGATAAAAGTATCACTTTTTCGTACGAAAAAACTTCCATTATTTGAAAACAGAATACATTTGAGATTTTCAGAGAATGGATTGAGTCGTCGAAAACAAGACGTTAAAACGAATTTTGGACATAAAATAACCGACTACCTACATGTTGAAAAAAAGGAGTCGGCTATTTTGCTTATTTATTATTGTTTTGCATGCTCTTTATATGTGATGAGCGGAAATTTTCAAGGGTAATATGCTACTTTAGTTCCCATGCTTTTCCACTGAAATATTTCCGTTATGTGTGTTTAATTTAATTAGATTTTCTCCCTTTCCAATAACCGCATTCCCATTATATTTATCCAAGATATTCGCTCTGCCATTGTCGACAGAGACATTGAATTGAACATTAGTTGGTTCTTTTTCAGTTTCAATATTGATTTTTCCATTGTGAGTCGTAAAATTGAGATTTCGATCAAGTTCATTTGTTTTAAGAGTAAGACTTCCATTCTTAGATTGCCCCTCTATTTCACCTTCAACATGCTCTAGCATAATTTTTCCATTGTTCGATTTTACATGAACATTTTGTGCTTTTATATCTTTAAAGTCCATAATTCCATTGTTTGCTTCCGCAATAACTTTTTGTGAATTGATCTCTCTTAATTCAACACGCCCATTGCTTGTATTGATATTAAAATATGTTACGTTTAGTTTTTTGGCAGAAACGTAGCCATTATTATTGGAAACTTTTAATGAATCATATTGCTTTTCAGGCAGATAAACATTTAATGTTAATGGGGCCAATACTTCGGAAATGTCGAAGTTAAACCATCTCGGTTGTTTTTCTTTGTATGAAATAAGAAGCGTCGAATCTTTATCATCCGTAATCAACGTTCGTTTTATGTTAGGATTAACTTCCCCATCTAATGTTATTTTAATGTTACTATCTGTTGTAGGATAGGTGTTAACACGAACATTATTCGTATCGATAATGACGCTTGACACATTATTATTGTTWATGACCTTTTCTTCTGAAATTGGTACTGYRGCAATTGAACGAWAAGTGARTAGACTTCCYAYAATCCCRATAATGAAAATAATACCTGCAATAATGGAAAGATTCTTTTTATTTATCATGCTTAAAACCACCTTTTACTATTGCTATATTGAACTTTAAATAACGAACAAATCCATTCTTTGCTAGCTTCGTTAAAAATAACATAGCAATTACAATGAAATATCCAAGTCCACAAAGTGCTAAAGAAACGAAAAGATTAAATAGCAAGAATGTATTTGGATGTATAATAG
>NZ_JBFTMA010000934.1:0-2195 GCF_056396725.1 Bacillus sp. 05T31 | reverse complement strand
ATTGTATAGTAGTCGGATTTAATAAGGAAACTCCTCCTGCCAAAGGGCCAACGTGATTAAACGGAAAAGAACCGCCAAAAGGAACAGTTATAAACTCAGTTTGCCAAAAAGTGCCGTAAGCAGGCTTAGATGATTTATGTGAATGGTCGCATGAACATTTTTTATACGAACTGGAAGATTGATGGCACGAACATTTTTTATATGAACTAGAAGAAGAGTGGCATGAAGATCTTTTATATGAACTTGAAGAATGATAGTATGAACCCAATATATTACCTCCTATTATTAAKAAATGTATAACACATAGTAGTTTATGCAATCGAAAAGCAATTGGCGTGTATACTTGTCCATATATAAGGTAATAGATTTGGGATAAAAAGCTGGCATAATATAAAGTGCTCTAATGAGGAGATATAGTTTTCAAAAAAATGGAGTTAGAATATTCTATGTAATGAATTTTGGAGAAGAAAAAGGATGAATATTTAGCAGATAACTCTATCCAAGGTTTTAAAATGTTGAAGTATTTAAACTTTAAGATAGTATATCGTCAAAGTAAAGAAGCGAAGTATTTAAAGGACAGCATTTTAGTGAAACAGAGAAATGGATAAAGCGATGATTAAGTTTTTAACTTAGTCGTCGCTTTTTATTTATGTAGTTGTGCAGGAAGAAGGCAAAAAATATCGAATGAATGTAATTATACAGAATTGTTTGTATTTATTTCGAATAGTAGTTAAAGATACGTTAGTTATATTTCAAACAGTAAGAAAAGAGAGATTAAATAATAGAGGGAGCAACTTACATGGAAAATATATTAAAGGTATCCTCAAAATCAAGTCCGAATTCAGTGGCAGGTGCAATAGCGGGCGTACTAAGAGCAAGTGGCAAAGTAGAAATCCAAGTGATTGGAGCTGGTTCTTTAAATCAAGCGATTAAAGCAATTGCGATTGCAAGAGGTTTTGTAGCTCCAAGTGGCATTGACTTGGTTCTTGTTCCAGCGTTTCAAGAGGTTACTATCGATAATCAAGAAAGAACAGCAATCAAATTAATTGTAGGTCCTAGAAGGAGAAGGTCTTAATAGCGAGCATTAATATAAGGGGATTTGAAAAGGTCAATAGACTCCAAAAAGTTAGACACGTTATTTCATATAGTATGGAAAACCTTATTATATCAAGGTTTCTAAGTGGTGATTTCCCTCGATGCTCACATTTTGCTCACATTAAATCTTTTCATTTTTTATCAGGTGTTTTCATTAGATTTTATTATGCTCTCGAAGTTTTCTGCTGCTTGTTGCTGCATGTTCTGTGTGATATGACTATATTTGTCTAAAGTCATTTGAATAGAGGAATGCCCTAAGCGATCTTGTACGATTTTAGGGTGTTCTCCAGCCTGAAGCATAAGTGTAGCGTGAGTATGTCGTAAGTCGTGTATACGAATTCGAGGAACACCAGCTTTTTTATAGTGATCATTCAAAAAGCGATGAGGAGCATCTATATGTAAGGGCGAATGTATCGTATTGCCGGTGAAAATAAAAGCCTCTTCATTCAAGTGTATACCCCAGCGGAAAAACTCTTTCTTTTTATAGGAGTAGTAGGATTGTAACTTCTCTATAACAAAAGAAGAGATACTAATACTTCTATTTGAAGACTTAGTTTTGGTAGCAGCTTTAAATAGTCCTTTTTCTGTTTTTACAAGTGATTTATTAACCAGGATACGTTTATTATCAAAGTCAATATCTTTCCATGTTAGTGCAAGCAACTCTCCACGTCTCATACCTGTATAGATCGCAAGTAAAAAGAACATATAGTATTTCTTATTTTTTTCTTTTAAATATTGAAGGAATCGATTACATTCCTCGCTGGACCATGTTTTCATTTCACCTTGCTCTTCACGCGGCTTTTTTACCTTATTCATTATATTATCATGTATGATTTCCCATTCTACAGCATGTTTGAATATGCATCTGAAGCAGCGATGGATATTGCTGATTGTACCATTTGACAGGCCTTTTTCTTTAAGTTCAGCATAATAACTTTGAATCATTACAGGTTTAATACTTTTAATTTTTTTGTAACCAAATGTGGGAAGGATATAAAGTCTTACTAGGCTTATGTCTTTTTCATAAGATGTTATTTTTAACTCAGCTTTACGAATAGGCTTTAATTTTTCCCAGATATCTAACACACTTAATTGTTTGT
>NZ_JBFTMA010000933.1:0-1321 GCF_056396725.1 Bacillus sp. 05T31 | reverse complement strand
TTGCAGTACTGTTTAAAAAGTCTGCTTCAATTTTATAAGCTGGAATTTGAACATTTAAAATGGATGTTGCTACTTCATAAGAAGTGGGAAGTAATTTATGAATCATAGATAATAACGCCTCCTTTAAATATGATATATTAATATAATTGATTTGTGGGTAAGTTTGACAATTTTTTTCTTTTTTGCATATAATATATGTATCTCCATACATAAAATGTTCGTAGGTATATTTCTATAGTAGGATATGGTTAGCGTAGATAAATACGTAATCTTATATAAGAGTTTAGCTACTCTTGTATTTGATAATACAAACTATAATAGAAATGAGGGACTAAAAATGGGATGGATTATTACATTAATAGTTGGTGCTATTATAGGTATAATTGCTAGTTCTATAACGGGTAAAAATTTTCCAGCTGGTATGTTTGGAAATATAATTGCTGGTTTACTAGGAGCTTGGTTAGGTAGTAGATTATTTGGATCTTTTGGGCCATCATTTGGTGGGATTCATGTCGTGCCAGCATTATTAGGTGCAATTGTGTTAATTCTTATTGTATCATTTGTAGTAAAAGTTGCAAGAAAATAATGGCTATTACTGATTGTTTTATAAAGCCCTTTTAGGGCTTTTCCTAATTAGAGAGGTGGTACACTTGGAGAAAGTAAATATAAGAAAAAGAGATAAGTTGAAAAAGTTTTTTAAAGAACAAAATTATTTAGCTGTACTACTTGGATTCGCGTTGCTGTTTGTAAATATATTATTACTTACAAAAATATCATTCGTCTTTACACCGTTCGTCGTATTTTTAAAAACAATCTTTTTCCCAGTATTATTAGCGGGAGTACTATTTTATATATTGCATCCATTCGTTTCTCTTTTAGAAAGAAAAGGTGTGTCGAGAATTGTGTCAATTGCCTCGATATATATAATTGTTCTTGGATTATTTGTTTTTCTTGCGGTCACGGTTATTCCAATTATTAAAGATCAAGTAAATGCTTTAATAGATAACTTGCCATATTTCGGGCATGAAATCGAAAGGGCAGCACGTAAATTTGGAGATAGTAATGTAATTGGTAGAATGCAGGAAAGTTTAAATGTTGATTTTGCTAATATCGTAAAAGATTCTACAATGAACTTTACAAAATCATTATCATCAGTAACAGGAAATGTAACTGGATTTTTAAGTACAATTACTGAAGTTGTTTTAACATTTGTAATGGTTCCATTTATTTTGTTCTATCTTTTAAAAGATGGTGAGCAATTACCGAATCATTTTTTAAAGTTTATATCTGAGCAAAGACAACCAGCTGCGAAGAGAATACT
>NZ_JBFTMA010000932.1:0-1325 GCF_056396725.1 Bacillus sp. 05T31 | reverse complement strand
AGTTAAAGTATACGTGTTTTGTTTAGAGTGGGTTGTTGTCCATAAAGCTTGGAGAAACGATAAGATGCTATATGGAATATAAAGTAGTAATAAACCAATTGTGACAACTATAGGTGCATTTCTACCAAATTGGACGATAAATTGTAATAGTCCGGTTGTATGAAAAATACATTCCATAAAAACGAATGAAAGAATAATGGAACTCAAAATAGATTTATGATTGGAAGTAAGCGCAATAAATAACGTATCAACAAGGAAAGATGAATTTTTTATTTCGTATTCATTAGTAGTATTTAAGAACGGTAGCCATTTTTTAATTGCTTGCATAACGATTATCATAGAAGTGCTACATACGATGATAAAAGAAGAGAAGAAAGGAAACTTTATGAATTTAGATATGTAGAGAAGTGATAATAGGACTGAACATTGTAATATCACAGTGCTAAAAGAATACGGTATCCAGCGAAATAAAGAACTACACTTTTTTAATGAGTTTGGTGCTTTTAAAAATAGATGGCCAATTCCTAGACTTATAAAGAAACCGATTACAAGAGTGAATGTGAAACGAACGATTGATAAAAAATATATTTCCCATATGTAGGGGAACAGTGGTGACGAATGGTTAGAGGTATGTACAAGCTGATTTGCTGAGAAAAGGATAGGCTCATGCATCCAATCAATTGTTGGAATTGAAATGGAAGAAGGCTGTGCTAAATTATGAAAAATGCTTACAAATCCAGTTAAGTAGGAGTAATTATGTGTAATGAATAATGCTGGAAGGGGACTTATGACAAAAATAATCAAAACACTGGCTATAAATTTACATATATGTGAGCGCAATAAGGACATACAATCACCTACTCTTTGAATATTCAGAAAATTCTTATTCTTATTTTAGCTTTTTTCGGATAAAGTTACAACATATTTTTCTCGAAGTAAGTTAGAGAGATTATCCCGCTTTAACGGGCAGTAAGACTCTACCTCAAAATGCGGCGAATGCGTAGAAGTTAGGTGGGTATATCGACTGCCAGTAAAAGCCCGATTGGTGAAGGCTAATAATAAGTGGGGGAAATCCCCACTTATTAAAGTTTCAATTTAAATAAGTGTATGATTAATGAATAAATTATGACGAAAAAATGAATAATTTTCAGAAAAATAAAATAATATATTTATTTTTTTCTGAAAATATAATATAGTAATGGCACAGAAAGTATTTTAACATAAGGAGGCTTTTTATGAGGATTAAAGGGAATTATGTGCCGAAAAAGGAAGTATTATTTTGCTCAAGTTCAATTACGGTAGGGGAAGCGTTGGAACATTTAAAT
>NZ_JBFTMA010000931.1:0-1325 GCF_056396725.1 Bacillus sp. 05T31 | reverse complement strand
GCATATACTATAGCATTTGTATGTATAAGGGGAGAGAGTCAATGCATAATCCATTTTTAATATATCATTCTCCATATAATGATCATCAATATATAAAAATGATTATAAATCCGATGTATATTCAAGTTTCACCAGCTGTAGTTCCTTTGCAAGTGCAGCAATCAATGGTCCATACACATCCGATTTTATTTGGGCCTTCATTTTATGAAAATCCATATTTCAAGCACTTTCATTACAATGTGAAAGCGCAAGTATGGGAAGGATAAGAAGCTAAAAGGTTCATTCTTTTAGCTTCTTTTTTATTATGAATATTCGTACACGCATTTGAAGAAACAGTTTATAATGAAAAGTGGAAAGCGTGAGAAGGAGAGGGAAAGGGATGTCRATGCGTTTTACTTTTTGGATTATGGTTGGRATTGTRGCAATCTCAGGTTTRTCACAAGGGATGCTCTTACCKRCCATYGCAATGATTTTTGAACAAGAAGGGGTTAGTTCAAGTATTAACGGTATTCATGCGACGGCATTATATATTGGGATATTAGTTATTTCACCGTTTCTTGAAAAACCGATGCAAAAGTTTGGAATGAAGCCAATTATCGTTATTGGTGGGTTTCTCGTTATTATTTCATTATTCTTTTTTACACAAACTTTTTCATTTTGGGTATGGTTCGTTCTTAGATTTCTAGTTGGAGTCGGAGATCATATGCTTCATGTCGGAACACAAACATGGATTACGACAACATCAGACCCGAGTAAAATAGGTAGACAAGTATCGATATACGGTGTATTCTTCGGAATTGGTTTCGCAGTTGGCCCGTATTTAGCAAGCACTGTTCAGTACGGTCTTGCGACACCATTTATCGTATCTACTATACTTTGCTTAATAGGATGGCTTTTACTACTACCAACGAAAAATGCATTTCCAGCACAAGATGAGGCAAAAACTGAAAGTGAATCATCCTTTTCTCGTTATAAACAAGTCGTTGGATTAGCTTGGATTGCGCTAATTGGTCCGCTCGCATACGGCGTACTTGAAGCGATGTTAAATAGTAACTTACCAGTATACGCACTTCGCAAAGGATGGTCTGTATCGGAAGTTTCCTTCTTATTACCAGCATTCGCAGTTGGGGGCATTATTACACAAATTCCACTCGGTATATTAAGTGATAAATACGGAAGAGATCGTATTTTAACGTGGACGTTCAGCGTAAGTACGGGAATTTTCCTACTCGCAGCAGTATTTGATCAATATTACTGGATTGTCTTTGCATGTATGCTTATAGCAGGTATGGTCATTGGCTCATGCTTCTCACTAGGGCTTGGAT
>NZ_JBFTMA010000930.1:0-1330 GCF_056396725.1 Bacillus sp. 05T31 | reverse complement strand
ACCCCATCCATCTCATCCATAACAAGGTCCATTAAAATAATATCCGGTCTTAATTGCAAAGCTAACTCTGAACCTTTTCTTCCATTTTCAGCTTCTCCAACTACTTCAATATCTGGCTGCGTTGATAAATATGCTGATACACCCATTCGAACCATTTCATGATCATCAACTAGTAATACTTTTATCATGATTCTCCCCCTCTCTCAATCATAATAGGTACTTTCACTTCTATTTGCGTACCTTTATTCGGAAAACTAAGAACTTTTAATGTACCACCAATTTCATGAACTCGCTCTTGCATTGACCTTAAACCGTATGAACCAGCCTTATTAACACCAACTTTAAACCCAACACCGTCATCAATAATTTTCAAAATCGCATATTGATCAATTTTCCGAAGACGTACTTCGGTTTTCTTTGCCTTCGCATGCCGTAAAGTATTAGACAGCGCCTCTTGTACAATACGGAATAAATGATCCTCTACACCTTTTTTTAATTGAATCGGTTCAATTAACCATTCAATTTTCATATGTTGCTTTCTAGACAGTTCTGTTAATAATTCTTCTATACCCTCTGTTAGTTTCTTACCTTCTAACTGCACTGGGCGTAAATGAAGGAGCAATGCTCTCATTTCTGATTGTGCATTTACAACCATATTCTCAACAAGCTGCAACTGTTTTTTCGTCGTGTCTGGAATTTCAGCTGCTTGCTCATTAATGGCTGACATCATCATCGACATTGCAAAAAGCTGCTGACTTACAGAATCGTGCAGCTCTCTCGCTAATCGATGCCTTTCTTGAGAAATCGCTTCTTGTCTCATCTCTTCATTCCAATGGGCTCGTTCATTCGTTACTTTTTGAAATAGCCCAGCTTGCTCCTCTAAGCGACGAGCAAGACCAATTACTTTTCGTTCCACTTCATGAAATTCATCGTCCGCAGTAAATGAAACATCACTCGGAAAATTCCCTCGCTCTACTTCAAATAGAAAAGTATTTAATCCTTGTATACGCTGTTCTATATAATAACCGATTGCATATCCTACAATTCCTCCGATAAGAAGACTCGTACTCATAATAAACAAGCCAATTGGAACAGAAGCAATGGATTCTTTCCAGAGTAAATCATAAACTTGTTGCTYGCTTTTCCATACATATACAATTGTACAAATAAGTGCGATACTCACAGAGGACAACATAGAATAACGAATATACATCCACGAAATATTCCTTTGTTTTTTCATTATACTTTCCTCACTTCCGTATCGCCTACGACAAGCGAAGAAATAATTTTAATACGACGAGGGGCTTCTTTATACTGTTCTGTTCTAAAC
>NZ_JBFTMA010000929.1:0-1330 GCF_056396725.1 Bacillus sp. 05T31 | reverse complement strand
GCCGTACTGTGATATCCCTGATCCGCATGGGTGTCATAACTCATATGCGGATCATTTTGAAAAAGAGTTTGAGGAATCGCTCCAAGCATTTGGAATTGAAGTAGAATTTATTTATCAGCATGCTGAATATAGAAGTGGAAGGTACAACGAAAACATATTAGAGTCTTTGTGTAAAAGAAAAGAAATATATGATATTTTAATGGGTTTTAAAACAGGAATACACCGAGAAGAAGATAGAGAAAACTTTTATCCCGTTACGTTATATTGTGAGAGGTGCGGGAAAGATGCAACAACTATTACACATTTTGATGAAGTATTAAAAACAGTTCGGTATGACTGTGAATGTGGAAATCAAAATAAATTATCCGTATTAAATACAAATCAAATGAAACTGAATTGGAAAATCGATTGGCCGATGAGATGGATGATAGAGGATGTTATTTTCGAACCGGGCGGAAGAGATCATTCGTCGGAAACAGGTAGTTATAATGTATCAAAAGAAATTGCAAGGAAAATATTCAATTGTGAAGCCCCTCAATACGTTGCTTATGATTTCATTGGAATTAAAGGGCATCATGAAAAAATGTCCAGTTCTTCAGGGAATAGTATTATACCTAGCGACTTATTAAAAGTGTATGTACCAGAAGTAATTCTTTTTATGTTTGCAAAATATAAGCCTGATGCAGCTTTTCATATTGGACTTGATGAAGATGTGATTCGCAATTATACAGAGTATGAGAGATTGAAGGACAGTTATGAAAATAAAACACTCAAAAATGAGGATTTATTTGATGCAATTAAACTTTCTAGACTTGATAGCCGATTTAAAGAGTATCCAAAGTTTAATCAAGTAGCAGGAACTTTACCGTTATTAAATTTTGATTCATCTATTTTACAAGATATATTAGAGAAAATAGATAGGAGCTATACATTACCTGAAATGATAGCGATAAGTAATCGTGCTGAGTATTGGATAAGAAACTTTCAATCTAAAAAATTAATTGCGGTAAATAAAGAGAAAAATACGGAGTTTTATAACACATTAGATGAACGGCAGAAAAAATGGCTAGTAGAAGTTTGTAAAATAATTCGTTCTAATAACGATCATTCTAAACTAATGGAGCAATTGTATACGATTTGTCATCATGAAAATAAAAAAATAATGAAAGAAAATCAAAAACAATTATTTACCATTTTATATAGGCTCATTATGAATCAATCAAGTGGTCCACGTATACCGTTATTAATACATGTGGTAGGCGCCAGAAAATTCGTCACATTATTAGATTTCTAAAATATAGTTAAAAGCAACGCAAGTACTCAATAGAAT
>NZ_JBFTMA010000928.1:0-1332 GCF_056396725.1 Bacillus sp. 05T31 | reverse complement strand
CATACAAGTGCGAGAAGTATGGCATTGAGTATGTAAAAGCTGATAAATGGTTCGCCTCAAGCAAGATTTGCTCAAGTTGTGGAGTTAAATACGACCATTCAGTTCAACCAGAAGGACAGTGGAGTTTAAAGGTTCGTGAATGGAACTGTGTTGGGTGCAATAGCCATCACGATAGAGATTTGAATGCTTCGATAAATTTATCAAGATGGGTAAAATAATTGCTTGATAATAGGAGGTAACGATACTGCCTCGTGTGGAGTGTTAAACCCCTCGTCCCTTCGGGGTTGCGAGAACACTTTGAAGCACTAACTTGTGTAAATTTGATTGAATTGTATAGATTTAGTTAAGTTTATCGTATCGGATGACTTCTACTAATGGAAGGCTATTAAGCTATTATTCTTAGAAAATAAATCMGATAAAGCATGGACAAAATTCTTTGTCAATAGTAAAATAATACAGAATTTAAAAATTACAGAATGTATAGGTTTATCGATTTACGATAAAGTGAAACTTTAATCAGTGGGGATTTTGTTCATCCCACTGATTATTAGCCTTCACCAATCGGGCATTTACGGGCAGTTGATCCCTACCTAACTTCTTTGCTTTCGTTGAATTTGAGGTGGGGGTCTTACTGCTCGTTAATGCGGGTAGGAGGTGTTGTACATTTTTGTTCGACACTTACAAAAAGAGAGTGTCAACCGCATACCCTTAAAGGGTCTTTTTTTGTGTGAATGTTAGTAAAGGGAGGGAATTTTGGGATGGCAATGTTAAAGAAATGGCTGCTTACATCATTAATGGCAGTGGCACTTGTATTTGTTTCTTTTGCGAATACAGTACATATTACGTTTGCTGAAGGAAAGACAGCGAAACTTGCAATTATTGGTGAATCACAAAAAGGAATTATGTTATGTCCGAAAGAAGTTTCCATTGAAGATGGAGAAACAGCTTTTAGTTTGYTACAAAAAGTTATGGGTGACAAAGTAACATCTGAAAGTATGTCATTTGGAACGTATATAAAGGGCATCGATGGATTAATGGCCGGAGCAACGAGCGGTTGGTTGTATGATGTAAATGATAAATCYGCAGAAGTTGGKGCGGATAGTTATAAATTAGAGTCTGGGGATGTTGTTGCATTTCGTTACGTTGCAGACTGGAGCAATATGAGTCAACAAACGTTGCAACAAACGTTAGATAAATTTGGCACTTGTAAAACTGTAGAAGAGCCAAAACCAGAGGAACCGAAAACAGAAAAACCAGATGGTAAACCAGAGGAACCGAAAACAGAAAAGCCAGATGATAAACCAGAAGAACCGAAAACAGAAAAGCCAGATG
>NZ_JBFTMA010000927.1:0-1332 GCF_056396725.1 Bacillus sp. 05T31 | reverse complement strand
CAACAGTATTACTCGCTTTATCTCCTACCCTACCAGTGACAATAGAATTGAGTTGAGCGTGTTGTGTTTTATTAACATCTAGAATTAATTTAGTTTTCATCTTCTGTTACCTCTCTTATTATTTCAGCTGCAATTGCTTCCTTAGTAACTTTCTYCCTAACGCGCTTATCTCTCTTTATTTCAGGTTATTCGTCGTTTAGGTATAAATCCATTAGACAGTTACGCAAAATAGCATATATAACAAACTGAAAAGCTATTTTTCTAATTTTTATTATTTTTCCGCCACAAATGGAAAGGAATCCTAAATAAAAGGGCTCAAGTGTTAACCTTCAATAACTAACGTTTCGTTTACTTCTTTTCCCTCAATTTCAATCGCTGGATTTTTAAGCACTTTTTGTTTGCCACCATTTTTCGGCGTGTCCATGACATCAACTCTCTTTTCAATCTTCACTGAATAGTCGACTCCAAGTATAGGAGATTTTAAATTACCCCATTTTGTACTTGTTTCCCATTTTCTATAAATCTTGTTTTCTACATAACGTAACACTTCATTTACTCGCTGATCTTCTGATTCATTCAGATCATCATAGTAAAAAGTATATTTGTCATTAGGTTTGAAGTTGCCTTTGTTACGTGATAAAGCATTCTTTAACCAGTTTTTAACTTGTCCATCCATTTCTCCCTTTAATAAGTCCATACGACCGAATAATACTTTCCCTGCATCTGTTAGCGGCGTTAGTTCAATATCATAAGTATGATAAGCATGTTTTCTTTCTCGTGCCGATAGAATTTTTTCATATATTGTAATCATTATCGTAATACCTCCGATTTTGTAGATGTAACCATTTCATATAGTTCACAGTAATATCCTCCGTAAGTCTCGTTACAATGCATTAACTTTCTGTGAGCTTCATGCATTTCATTTAGTTCTACATTAATAGCGGCAACTTCATCTGCAATAGACATTTCTAAGTCATCTTTTCGTTTGCGTAACTCGATATAACGTTTGTCCATTTCTTTGATATCTTTCTTAATCACTTTCGCCGCCTGGGCTTTGTCTTCTTCGCTAAAAATAACCGTTGGCGTGTAACCGAATTTCCTTTCGGCTGCATACTCTTTTTTTAGTTTTTCAACAATCTTTGTAATGTGGTCATATTCATCACGTGACGTAACGTTTCTTTGACACTCTTCCGCTAATTTTAGCTTTTCCAGGACCGGAAGGCTTCTTTCTTCTGTTTTGATTTGTTGATAAAATAATTCTTTCAATTTTAAACTTTTCTCTAAATGTGCCATGTTTTCATGACCTCCTGTTATATTATTTATATATAAAGT
>NZ_JBFTMA010000926.1:0-1334 GCF_056396725.1 Bacillus sp. 05T31 | reverse complement strand
GTATTAAACATATAAACGTTAGAAGAAACTTGTAAAGCTCTTAGATCATCAATATTCCCGAAATCTTTCCAAGACTTTTTCTCCTTAGTTCCTTTAAACTTCATAGGCGCATCATAAAAGTAAGTACCTGGTGTTATAGCTTTCGTTTCGAAACCAGTCAATATTGTCGCACCTTTAACAGTTGATCCAAGCTCATAWGARCTWGTCAWYGTACCTAAAGCATAATCTTCWACTTYTGTWTTCCCATCTTTTTYYACTAATTTTTTCCCTGCCATTGATAATACTTGACCATTTTTCGGATTTATCATTACAACGAAAGCACGGTCCAACATCGATTCTGAACCTTTATAGGCCTTTAATATTTTTTCTATGCTCTCTTCTACTTTTTTCTGTAATTCCATATCTATTGTTAAAGTTAAATTCTTGCCGCTTTTTCCTTCAGAAACTGTTTCCGTTCTAATTGTCTTACCTTGTTTATCAGCAATACTTCTTACTTCTTTTTTCGTACCATGAAGCACATCTTCGTATTGCTGTTCGATGTAACTTTTCCCAACACGATCATTCCGGCTATACTCACGCACTAAATAATAATCTAATCGTTCACGTGGTAATCCTTCATCAGCATTCGAAACATTTCCAAGAACTGAACGGAATAAGCCATCATTTACATAGAGCCTTTCCCAATCAACTGATGCGTCTACACCTGGGAGATTTGCTAAATTTTCACTAATCACAGTATATTCCTTTTCACTAACATCTTTTTTAATAATTTGAGGTGCCATTTGATAACCTGAAGTCATTTTACTTTTAATAGCTAACACTTCTATATCTGTGGCTGTTAATTCTTGAAGATTTTTATCTGTGATGCGCTTTCTTTTTAAATCTTCTATTTTTTTGTCTAGATCTTTTCCATTAATATCCTTTTCCCTAAACTTATCTATTTCTTTTTTAGATACTAAATTTTGAGTAAGTTTTGGATTTAATTGCATCCAAAAATCTTTCTTATCAGTCTCGGTTAACTTATCAATATCTTCTTGCGGCATTTCAATTATGGCTGCAAGTTGTCTTGCGGTTTTTAACATTTCTTCCGCTTTTACACCTTTCACCTTTGTATATGTAATCGTACGTAAAGACTTATTGTCAACAACTGGATTACCTTCACGGTCATAAATTTTGCCGCGTGGTACTGTAAGATTAACAGTTGCATTCTCTCTTTTTTCTACTTCGTTTTTATATGTTTCTCCATCGAAAATTTGTACTTTACCTAACTGGATTATAATTCCAGAAAATAATAAAAACACACAAAAGAATAAAATATTTAATCGTATAGGTAG
>NZ_JBFTMA010000925.1:0-1334 GCF_056396725.1 Bacillus sp. 05T31 | reverse complement strand
AACAGCGAAACCACAACAAGTAGTAGTAGGAACGGACGTTGAAAAGTTAGATGCCAAAAACTTTGTTCAAGTAAAAGATGGAGAAGTAGTTGGATTTGTAGAAAAACCAAATACAACAAAAATCGGTGAGCAAAAAGTAAAAGTAGAAACGAAAGATCGTTTTGGAAATAAGAAAGTAACGGAAGTATCGTTAGAAGTCATTTACGGAGATAGCATTATGTTCTTTGGTACATGGTATGGTGGAACGAATATTAAATCGATTATCACATTAAATCATGAAGATAGAAAGTTAAGTACAGTAGGTTCAGAAGGTCCGGTTCATACTCAATTTAAGGGTGAAAAATATATGGGGCTAACTGTACTTGATAAAGATGGAAAAGAGAAGAAGCAAATGGTATTAGAAGGAATGGAAAATACGAAAGCATTTGCGGAACAATTCAACGGTATCCAGTTTGAATATGGAGATGTAGTAAAGGTGTATCAAGCAGAGTTTGATCGCTTTAAAGTATATAAAAACAATACGTTAGTCAATACAACCTATGGTATGAATGATGTGTTCTTTAAAATTACGGAAAAAGGTTTTGAAAGAATGGAAGGTATGCAAGAAGTAAAAGCTTAAAAGTCATAAAAAAGCTCGTAAACATTATGTTTACGAGCTTTCTTTATTATTCAGCTTCTGAAACAACTGTAAAGCGTTCGTTTACGTGTTTTGGATTTTCGATTTCATCAAGTGCTGCTACCGCGAAGTCTTCGTAACTTACGTAGCTATCACCTTTTGAGTTAACAAGAAGGTTGTCTTTACCTGATGTATAAGAGCCAGTGCGTTTTCCTAGTGCGAATAGTGCAGAAGGGCTGATGAATGTCCAAGTAATATCGTTTGTTTGTTGCAGGATTTCTAAGTTTTTGCCTTGGTTTTGAGCTGTTGCAAGATATTCATTTGGGAAACCTGGTGTATCAAATACACGTGTTGTTTTTTCTACGTCTACAAATAAGCTACCAGCGCCGCCAACTACAAGTAATTTTGTATTTGGTGCACCTTTCATAGCTTCAATTAGAACGTTCCCTGCGTCTACATGAAGATGTTCTTCTCCTGCTGGAGCGCCGAAAGCATTTACAACTACATCAAATGCTTGTAGGTCGTTAGATGTAAGAGAGAATACATCTTTTTCTAAAACGTTTACGTTCTCTTCTGTAATTTTTGCAGCGCTTCTTACGATTGCAGTTACTTCATGTCCACGATCTAATGCTTCTTTTAAAATACGACTTCCAGCTTTTCCGCTTGCTCCGATAATTCCGATTTTCATAATAAATCCCTCCAAATTGTTTTGTTAAAG